>JAESPT010000124.1 GCA_016765515.1 Sneathiella sp.
ATGTCATTAAGGGAAGTCTGTGGGGAGGCGTTTCCGGTTTTACAAGTTTTGTTGCCCATGCTGGCGGCCCGCCGTTACAATTTTATCTGTTACCGCAAAAAATTGATAAAACGCTGTTTGTCGGAACCAGTGTCTGGTTTTTTCTCGTGGTCAATTATACAAAATTGATCCCCTATACCTACCTCGGACAATTTTCGTCCGAAAATCTCGCGACTTCTCTTGTTTTACTGCCCCTTGCACCGATTGGAATATGGTTAGGTGTAAAAGCCCATAAACATGTACCGGAGAACTTATTCTACAAATTGGCGTATATGCTTCTGTTTTTGACAGGCACAAAATTGATTTGGGATGGATTAAACGGACTTTTCAAATTTTTCTGATTTCATTTTGCCTCCCACCTCCTTAGTTTAATAGAAAAGCAATTCGCAACGTCTGTCAGGAAATCATGTCTAATCACATAGAAAATGAACAAAATTCTCTGAACATTTTGGAAGACCTCATCAAAAAAGCGCGCGCTAAGGGAGCGGATGCAGCGGATGCGGTCCGCGTTCAGGGAACATCAACGAACGTTTCCTACAGGCTTGGAGAAATTGAGGAAATAGAACGCTCTGATGCCCATGACCTTGGATTACGCGTTCTGATTGGAAAGCAACAAGCGTTTGTGTCCTCCAATGACACTAAAGAAGATGTTCTTGATGCTCTGGTTGAACGGGCGATCACCATGGCTAAAAACATGCCCGAAGATCAGTATTGCGGCCTTGCAGATTCCGCCATGTTGGCTGAAAAATATCCTGAACTTGATTTATATGATCCCACTGAAAAGACCGTTGAAGAATTAACAGAGCTGGCCAAAACCACAGAAGAAGCCGCTTTGGGTGTGAAAGGCATTACAAATTCCGAAGGGGCGAGCGCGTCCTTTGGCCATTCCTCCATTGCATTCGCCACATCCGGTGGCTTTGCTGGGACCTATTCGTCCTCCAGCCACTCCGTCGGCATTTCGGTCATCGCCGGAGAAGCCACGGGAATGGAGCGGGACTATGACTATGACAGTCAGCATCATTTTGGAGATCTGCGGGACCCTGCTGAAATCGGCATCAGCGCTGGCGAGCGAACAGTAAAAAACCTGAACCCGAAAAAAATGCCCAGCGCCAAAGTTCCCGTTATCTTCAGCGACCGGGTATCCGCCAGCATTCTGGGCCATTTAGCCGGTGCGATTTCCGGTGCATCCGTTTCCAGAGGAACCAGTTTTCTAAAAGACAAGATGGATCAATCCATCTTTAAAAGCGGTATTAACATTGTCGATGACCCTCACCGAATTCGAGGCGCGGGCTCCAAACCATTCGACGGCGAAGGGGTCGCGAATGACCGGCTAAATTTTGTTGAAGATGGCAGATTAAATTGCTGGATCCTGAACACATCCTCGGCAAAACAGCTGGGGCTGGAAACCAATGGACGTGCCTCCCGCGGGACAACCTCCCCGCCCAGTTCATCAACGACAAACTTGTATATGGAAGCAGGCGAACCAAGTCTTGACGAGCTGATAAAAGACATAAAATCCGGTCTCTATATTACCAGCCTGATCGGATTTGGCGTCAACGGAGTGACCGGTGACTATAGCCGCGGGGCTTCGGGATTCTGGATAGAAAATGGCGAAATCACTTTTGCGGTTTCCGAACTGACAGTCGCCGGGAATCTGGTGGACATGTTCCAGCAATTAACAGCCGCCAATGATCTGAAATTCAAGTTTGGCACAAATGCGCCCTCATTGCGTATTGATGGCATGATGGTAGCCGGCACGTGACACATAAATTTTCTGAAGAACATGCTGAACTCGTTAGTTCTGTAAAACAGGCTGGCAAAATTGCCCTCAAATATTACAAAAGCGACTTGAAAAGCTGGGAGAAAAAACCCGGCGATCCGGTGAGTGAAGCGGATATCGCTATCGATACATATCTGAAAGAGCATTTGCTATCGACACACCCAGACTATGGCTGGCTGTCTGAAGAAACGGTTGATGATCTGTCTCGCTTGAAAAAATCGAGGGTTTGGATCATTGACCCCATAGATGGAACGCGATCCTTTATTGCTGGCAAACCTGAATTTACGGTTTGTGCAGCCTTGGTAGAGGACGGTCGCCCTGTTTGCGCGGCAGTCTTCAATCCGGTTACAGAAGAATTTTTTGAAGCGATGATTGGTACAGGTTCTTACTTAAATGGAACCAGACTTCAATGCAGCGATAGAAATGATCTGGATGGCGCAAAATTGCTAGCAAGCCGGAAAGCGTTTGAATGGCATAACTGGCTAGAAGAGGCCCCGAACGCTGATTTCAGTCACCTTAACTCTATTGCCTATCGGATGGTCGTTGTCGCCTCGTGTGACTATGATGCATCTCTTTCACTCTCGGCAAAAAGTGACTGGGATATTGCAGCCGCGGATCTCATTCTTTCTGAAGCTGGCGGGCTTTCCACCACATCAAAAGGGAATACTCTTCAATACAATCAAAGTAATCCACTCCATGAAACAGTCATTTCATCGGGAGCCGCTCTTCATCCTGCCCTTATGAATATGCTGAAAGACTTCACCCCCAAAAACTAGCCACATTTTAGCCATTTATTCATACTATCTATGTAATTGAGAAAAGGATTAGTACAGGTATAGTTGATGAAACTTATGAACAGATTACTGGCGGCGCTTATTCTTTTGGGGATTGTCGGCCTCTTGGCAGGATGCGGCGACACATGGGAAGGGCTGAAAAAAGACACCTCCGACAATATGGTGAAATCTGGAAATGCCATTAAAAAAGCCGGGAAATCGTTGAGCTCGGATTGATATTTATTGCGGCATTGGACTTAAAAGAAGTTCCGGATCAAGTCTTTCCTTGAACCAGTTTAATCGCCAATCCAGATGAGGTCCACTTGCCCGGCCTGTCGCGCCGATTTCTCCGATTTTTGTTCCCTGCGCTACGAATTCCCCCATCGTGACATCCAATCTGGATAGATGCGAATAAACGGAGACCAAACCATGACCATGATCGATCATGATTGTTCCGCCCGTATAATAAAGATCCTGCTCCGACAGTCGAACAAGACCATCCGTTGACGCGTAAACCGGCGTTCCGACAGGAGCCGCGACATCCAATCCAAAATGTGGGCGTTTGGGGATACCGTTTAACACTCTCTGACTACCATAGACACCGCTCACCCGCCCGGTTGCTGGCCATTTCCAACCAGACAGAAACCATTCTTCCGACGTATCAATCGAACGAATGCGGGCAATTTCACCATTTTCCTTTCGTATTCGCTTAAGAAATTTCTCACTCGGCGTGACCTTGGAAGGCGACAATCCGTCAATGCGCTCAGTTTTGTAACGCCGAGGGTCAACCTGCAGTTTTCGAACTGTTTTGCTTCCATCACGAAATCGAACAATCAATGTGGCGACATTTTTGAAATCACGTCCAAACCCGAAAACAAACCGACCTGCAGGGGAAGTCTGTACTTTCCGCCCTTCAAAAAAAACATTTGCTGTTGCCTCCGTTTCCCCCATCACCAGACCACCCTGCATGAAAGTGCCCGAAAGTGTAACTTCACCCGCCGCAAGGAAGGAGGGCAGAAGACAAAGGAAAACCGCGAGAACCCTGATCACAAAAGCGTCCCTTGATCTGTTGCAGGGTTGTTCTGTGATTTTGTCTGAGGTTTTGAGATTTTTCCGGCGCCCTTTCCAAAGATGGCAGACGCATCCCCGTCTTGAAAGCGCACAACAAATCCATTGCCTGCTTTGGCATTGCTGACCGAAGAAATTACGGTCCCATCCGTATCCTGAATAATACTGTATCCCCGCCCAAGGACTCGTTTGAACGAAAGGCTTTCCAGCATACGGACTACAGATTTCAGTCGATCTTCAGACCGCGCTCGGTGAACCGCAATGGCCCTGTTCATGCGTCCTTCGAAGTTATTCAATCGTTCCTGATTTTGTGTAAACCCGCGCTGTAGAATATCAGGGCGTAGTTTCGCCTCCGCATTCCTGAATTTTTGCTGTTTGAGCATCAATGAATTAGTGACGGATTGTTTTAGCCGGTTTTCCAGATGATCCAAATGCTGGACTTTTTCATTGATCATTGATTGAGGATCCCGCAACCCCCGAGAAAGTCCCTGCAGTTTTTCTTTTTTATC
>JAESPT010000125.1 GCA_016765515.1 Sneathiella sp.
ATGTGGCATTATGCAATCGCTCGGATGGTGGCTGCCGCGCGGGCAAATGGCCTTCGGGCGATTGATGGTCCATTCGGTGATTTCTCGGACCCGGATGGGTATATTGCTCATGGTAACCGGGCTGCGATCCTCGGCTGCGAAGGTAAATGGGCTATTCATCCAAGCCAAATACCGCTCGCCAATGAAATCTTTACGCCGGCAGAAAAAGAAATTGCTAAAGCCCGCCGGATTCTTGAGGCAATGGAAAAAGCACAAGCAGAAGGGTCTGGCGCCGTGGCGCTGGACGGCGGATTGATTGACATTGCGTCTATTAAACAGGCTGAAGCCTTAGTGCATCAGGCCGATATTATTGCGTCTCGCAAATAAAAAACTGAAGCCCTGATTTCTATCTCAGGAATATTTCTTATGGCTAGGTTGGAACGGTTCATTGACGGAACCGTTCCGCCAATTTATTAATCGGCACTAACGCAGTGTTGTGAATTAGAGTTTGAACATGAATAATTTTCTTGATTTTGAAAAACCAATTGCTGACCTGGAAGGAAAGATCCGCGATCTTGAAAGCCTGGATAACGGGAGTGATCTCGAAATCAACGAAGACGTTGCCAAGCTCAGGCAGAAGGCCCGTCAACTTCTGAAAAATACCTATAATAAATTGTCACCGTGGCAAAAGACGCAAGTGGCACGCCATGTGGATCGTCCAAAATTTCGGGATATTACACGTCAATTGATTGAAGATTTTACGCCCTTGGCCGGTGATCGTGGATTTGCAGAAGATCATGCAATTATTGGCGGTTTAGGACGGTTTCGCGGTCAGACCGTTATGGTTATCGGGACCGAAAAAGGGTATGATCTTGAAACTCGCCTGCATCATAATTTTGGTATGGCCCGGCCCGAAGGGTATCGGAAAGCGCAACGCTTAATGACGATGGCCGATCAGTTTGGCGTTCCCGTTCTAACCTTTGTCGACACTTCTGGAGCCTATCCTGGAATAGGCGCTGAAGAACGCGGACAGGCTGAGGCTATAGCCAGGTCCATTCAGGTGAGTTTGGATCTTCGCGTCCCGGTAATCGCTTCCATCGTTGGTGAAGGCGGCTCCGGCGGTGCGGTTGCTCTGGCGACAGCGAATAAAGTTATTATGTTCGAAAATGCTGTTTATGCGGTTATTTCACCCGAGGGCTGCGCTGCTATTCTTTGGAAAACCAGAGAAAAAGCAAAGGATGCGGCAACGGCAATGAAAGTGACTGCTCAGGATTTGCTGAGGTTAAAAGTTATTGATCGCATTGTTGACGAACCACTTGGGGGTGCTCAGAGGGATATTACGGCAGCCATAACATCGTTAGGGGATGCTGTTGAGCAGGAATTAATCAAGTTGCAGAAAAAAGAGCCTGGTGAACTACGCGAAGAACGTCGGCGTAAGTTTTTGGCGATTGGGCGTGTTGACGGATCAGCCTAGGCTGAATTCAGTCAAAAAATTTGAAGGGGAGGCGCAAGAAATCGCGCCTCCTTTTTCTATAGATGGGCTTTAAAGGCTGCGCCAAGTTGTGCCACGGATGCTTGATGGGCGGTCCAGTGGCGCCCGCCAATCATACCGCCGTCAATAACCAGATCTGCGGCATTAATAAAAGAAGAATCATCTGAGCCAAGGAAAACGGCGGCTTTCGCTATGTCTTCAGGCATCCCTGCCCTTGGGATAGGTTGGGCACGGCCAAGAATATTAGCGGCGATATCAGCAGTGTCATCTGCAGCCTGACCTGTTAGTCCGAGGGCTTTCCCAAAGATACCCGTTGCCGTTGCTCCTGGAGATATGGAATTAACTCGTATATTGGATTCGCCTAATTCCATGGCGGCACTTCGGGTGAGCTGAAGTACCGCTGCCTTGGCGCTGCTATAGATCATTGACGTTGAATATCCAGCCAAGTGACCGGCAATACTCCCATTATTTATGATGCTACCACTTTTTTTCTTTTTCATATGGGGGGCTACATGTTTTATGCCGAGCATAACGCCGCCAAAAAGAACCCCGACAGCTTGCATCGCTTTTTCATAATCGACGCTTTCGATGCTGCCCACTGGAGCAGGGCCCCCAGCATTATTAAAAAGAATGTCAATCTTGCCAAATCTATCAGCCGTACCGTCAATCAAATCTTTTACGTCTTGTTCAATTGAAACGTCCGATTTTTGAAAATAGACGTTCTCTCCAAGGCGCTGCTGAATGTCAGAACCCTCTGCCTCCCGGCGGCCTGAGAAAACAACAATCGCCCCTTCTTTTTGAAAAATCTCCACAGTTTTTAAGCCAATGCCACTTGTTCCTCCGGTAATTATTGCGACCTTTCCGTCCAACTTACCCATCGTTTTTTCCTTTTTTGTTCGAAGATTCTGCCGATACTCTAGTCGAAAAATAGATAAAGGGAGAAAAGGAAAGTTTTCTGCGGGGAGCAAATTATTCGCTAAGCCATAGGACTAATAGTTTTCTGTGCAAAGTTGTAAACAATTATACTAAGGTGATATGGCTAGACGTCACGAGGGGATTAGTAACGTGCTTTATCATATAGTGATTATCGCAGCTTATACATTGACAGCTGTCGTTGTTAGTCGCCAAGTTCCATCCTATTTTCCAGAATTGGAGCCAACGACCGGGTATTGGCTCGGAGGAGCCTTGTTTCTAACGTGTGCTCTGCTCCATGAATTTATTATGCGACGTGTCGAGCGGGCAAATCTGCAAAAAGAAATCAAATTGATGCGCCGTGATCTCGCAGATGCGGAAATCGGATTGGAACGATTTGAAAATATTCTGGGTGGCCTCGCAGGAGACGGGGCTGATATGGACAGTTTTGCAACAGAAATGCAAATGTTGCGAAAGCTTCTCAATCAGCTAACGAATGAAGTTAAGAAGGAAAAGAAAACCACTCAAATTCCACAAGGAAATCCATCCGAAATTGAGAGCGTTAAAGCGTCTCGACCACCATTGATTGCTGAACGAGAGGATCTACCGGAAGAAAAAGGGCGGAGTAAAGACGAGATCCTGGAGATGGTTCGTGAAGGTTTGCAGGAGAATCGGGTTGACCTGTATTTGCAACCGGTGGTTCGGCTCCCTCAACGGCGGGCAGTGTTTTATGAAGCGTTTTCCCGTATTCGCGGACCTCAAGGTGAAATTATTACTCCGGGCCAGTATTTAGCCATTGCAGAAGAAGCAGGTTTGATTGGGACAGTCGATAATTTGCTGCTTATTCGGTGTGTGCAGCTTATTCGGCGTATCAGGAAACGAAAAAATGAAATCGGATTTTTCGTCAATGTGTCTGCTCGTACACTGCGAGACAGCTCCTTTTTCCATCAATTCGTAGAATTTTTAGACCGCAATAGCGATTTGAATAAAAGTCTTATACTTGAGTTCTCGCAAGAGGACATAGACGCGGCAACAGAACCTGTGAAAGAAGGGCTTAAGATGCTTGCGGATATGGGATTCGCATTTTCAATGGACCGGGTCACACGCCTGGATATTGATTTTCAGAAACTGGGACAAGATAATTTCAGATATCTTAAAGTTGCAGCTTCAGACCTTCTTCCAGGGGGGGCTGGATTACCAATGAACATTCATCCAAATGATCTGCAAGAAGCGTTGGCCCGAGCTGAAATAGAACTGATCGCCAGTATGGTTGAAGATGAAGATACCGTGATTGGGCTTCTGGATGTGGAGATTGGATACGGTCAGGGCTATCTTTTTGGCGTTCCCAAACCTCCGACAACTGCCAAATAGACAATTTAACAATTGTTCACCCGCTAATTTCGCAATCTTTGTTTGACCTCTTTCAGTCATAGCGTTAATTCTGTCCGCCTTCCTGATTGATAGATGGTGGAGTTGGTATGTCCTTTGAAATTGTTCCTGGCTTGGCGTCTTACGCTGAAAATTATGATGCCTTTATTCTGGATTTATGGGGCGTTGTTCATGACGGAACAAAACCTTATCCCGGTGCACTGGACTGTATGGCCAAATTAAGAGAAGGCGGTCGCCCTCTTTTACTTTTGTCAAATGCGCCGCGGACAAGTGACTTCGTTACAGAGTTTCTCGAAAGTATCGGTGTGCCTGCATCCTCTTATGACCATATCTTGACCTCTGGGGATATGACCCGCCACGTCCTTAAAGAGAAACGCCATGACTTTCTAAAAGCCAGTGATCGGAAATTCTATCAGATAGGGGCCGAAAAGGACCGGGGAGTCGATGATGGGCTTGATTATCAACGTGTTCAGGATTTGAAAGATGCTCATTTCATCATTTGTACAGGGCTTGCCAATGATGATGAGGAGACACCGGAGGAATACCGTGAGCTTCTTGTTGACGCTGCGGCAAAAAAACTTCCAATGTTATGCGCGAATCCTGACTTAACCGTTATGAAGGGACCGAACCTACTCTATTGTGCGGGCGCTTTGGCTGCTGTCTATGAAGAGCTGGGGGGCTCTGTTGAGTTGTTTGGGAAACCCTATCCGTGGGCTTATAAGCTGGCGATGGAAAAACTGGGGAATTATGAGCCGTCTCGTATTCTGGCTGTTGGTGATAGTATGCGGACCGACATTAAAGGCGCGACTGGAATGGGCATGGATAATGTTCTGGTCAGTGGCGGTATTCATGCTGACGAATGGGGATTGGCTGCAGGTGAAATCCCAAAAGTGGAACAAGTCGCAGCTTTGTCAGAGCTTCATGGCTTTAGTCCGACCTTCGTTGTGGGGCATATGACTTGGTAATAGAAAAGCCGCCCATCTCGGGGCGGCTTTCTAATTTTTAACTGAATAAAGCATCGATGTCATCTTGATCGATACTGCCGTCTTTATTCAAGTCGGCTTCAGTCTTTTTCTTTGCTGCTTTATCTTTTTTGTCAGGAGAGGCTTCTTCCTCAGAAGCGGTGTTTCCTGAAATATCATTTTCAGCAAACATGTCATCGACAAAATTCTGATCAATCCCTTCCCCCTCAAGAGCGGGACCATTTAATAGTCCTGCTTCGCTATCCTCATCCTCCGGCGTACCCTGGGACTGAGCGTCTTTCTCGTGCCCCCAAGCTTTCGTCAGTTTTTCAAGATAGTTCTCGATATATTCAAGGGTCGAGACGACTTTACTTATTCTTTGCCCGGTAATGTCCTGAAAAGAACAGGCTTTAAATATTTCCATGCAGGCATCATTAACCACATCCGGTTCTGTTACTCTTGCGGACATAATTCTTTCAGCAGCAGACATAATCTGATCTGTTGCTGATTCAGTGGCCATAACAATGGCGTCGAGTTCTTTTCCTGCGCGAGGGATCTTGTCTTTCTTCAGATCATCAGGTCGTATTTGAGAAATCTCAGAACGAGCAGAGACAATAAAATTTACGAGATCATGACAATCCTTATGAAGGGATGCAATCTCAGATCGAAGAGATGTGACTTCACCTTGGCTCGTCATTAAAAATCGCCCAATACCGCCGACATTTTGGTTTTCAATGTCGCCGCATTGAAAGGTTTGACAATATAATTGTTAACACCAGCTTTTTTGGCGGCAATAACGTTGTCAGTTTTAGATTCCGCAGTGATCATGATGAACGGTGTTGCTTTTAACGATTCATCCGCACGAACTTCTTGCAAAAGCTGGTACCCGGTCATTGGCTCCATATTCCAGTCGGAAATCACCAGGCCATATTGACGTGTCCGCATTTTCAGCAAGGCCGCAGAACCATCTGCAGCTTCGTCAACATTGTCAAAACCGAGTTGTTTTAACAAGTTACGGATAATGCGCAACATGGTTTTATAATCATCAATGATCAGGATCGGCATGTTCATGTCGACAGCCATAGAAATACCCTCTTTAAATTATGTTCTTTTACTTAGGTCCTCAGAGAGCCGCCTTCCGGTGGCGCTCCATTCGTTTGGAAACACTAAGCAGGGAACCTAAAAAAATGGTTAATACTATTCATCCATTTTGCAAAAAATAATCAATAAATGCCTTGAACTATCGTCTTAGCAGCTGAAATGGAGAAAATTTATTTTTTTTCAAGCCTGTATGTCTTGCGGATGTGGGTGATTACATTTTATATTGCACCGCAAAATTAATAAATAGAGGTTAGTTAATGTCCGATTATGAAGAATTGCACGGCTTGTTTCTTGAAGATCTGTCTATCGGGATGAGCGCTATATTTGCGAAGACAATTACTGAGGCTGATATTGTTTTATTCGCGGGCATCACTGGAGACACAAATCCAATTCATATTAATCAGGAGTTTGCCGAAAAAACAATCTTCAAGCAGCGAATTGCTCACGGGATGTTGTCAGCAGGATTGATTTCGACTGTTTTTGGCACGAAGTTGCCAGGACCAGGCGCGATTTACATGAATCAGAATCTTAATTTTAAAGCACCGGTTTTTGTGGGGGATACCGTAACAGCCACGGTAACTTTACGGGAAATTAATGGCAAACGCGTTTCTTTTGACTGCGAATGTCGAGTTGGTGATACAGTGGTTTTAGACGGCGACGCCACTTTAATGGTATCTAAGCGCCCAGTATAAATAGAAAAAATAGAGCTGGAGTAGGGTGGAATGCGTATTCTGCGAAAATTTACCGATGTCCCCGCTGACGGGAGAGGCGGTGTAATTGCCATCGGAAATTTTGATGGCGTTCATCGTGGGCATCAATCCGTTATTGCCCATGCGCAGGCTGAGGCCAAAAAAATCAACGCGTCTAGCGGCGTATTAACCTTTGAGCCGCATTCAAGAGAATTTTTTGCGCCAAGCGCACCTCCATTTCGTCTCTGTAATTTGGAAACTAAAGCAGCTCACCTAAGTTGGCTTGGCGTGGATTTTATGGTTGCTTTGAAATTCGATTTGGAGTTCTCACAAAAATCTGCCGAAGATTTTGTCAAAGATGTTTTGGTCGATGGTTTCGACGTAAAACATGTGGTTGTCGGGTATGATTTTATCTTTGGCCATAAGCGCCAGGGAACAACAGTCGTTTTAGCTGAGCTCGGTAAAAAATTTGGTTTTGGAGTCACTGTTGTCGAACCCGTCGGAGAAGATACATTGATTTTCTCATCAACCGCCATTCGAGACTGTTTGAAACAGGGTGATGCGAGCAAGGCGGCCAAACTGCTGGGGCACTGGTGGGAAGTAGAAGGTCGGGTTGTCGAAGGGGATAAAAGAGGCCGAACCATAGGTTTTCCAACGGCGAACATACCGATCACTCACTATCATCAACCAAAGCTGGGTGTTTATGCCGTGAGAGTTGGCTTACACAAAGATCATGGCACGACTTGGGTAGACGGAGTGGCGAACTACGGAAAAAGACCGACTTTCGACAAAAAAGATGTGTTGTTGGAAGTGCACCTCCTGGATTTTGAAGGAGATCTTTATTCGCAGAAAATAAGAGTCGCTTTTGTCGACTATATTCGCGAGGAGCGGAAATTTTCTGGCATAGAGGAATTGGAAGCCCAAATTCAAAAGGATGTTTTATCTGCAAGATCATTGCTCGCTGATGCTTTTAACAAACAAGATAAATATGCTGATAAAAAAGGGACATCGACTTCAGCGATCTAAATTGGCGAGTTATTTTTTGGAAACTGATGCCTCGACAGTATATTGATGAATTGATACAACAGTCGCCATGACATCAAAGAAGCAACATAAAATCGAGGAGCCTCCAATAGGGGGCGCTTTGTACCGAATTATCGGCCCGGCCTTTTTAATTTAGGGTCGGGAACTTTGTGTTTCAGTGAAGCGCTTCACGGATGGGCTGCTTCTGGGTGGAAAATCACCCGTAAAATTCTATTATTTGACTACTGTTAGGATCAGTTCGCCGCTATGAGCACTGACTATAAATCAACGCTTTTACTTCCCACGACACGTTTTCCCATGAAGGCGGGTTTGCCAAATAAAGAACCCGGCATTCTTGAAAACTGGGAAAAGATGGACTTGTTTGGCAAATTGCGGGAGCAGTCCAAAGGCCGCGAACAATTCGTCTTGCATGATGGGCCTCCATACGCGAACGGTCATCTCCATATGGGGCATGCCATGAACAAGGTGCTGAAAGACGTCATCAATCGTAGTCAGCAGATGCAGGGTAAAGATGCCCATTACGTTCCCGGGTGGGATTGCCATGGACTACCCATCGAGTGGAAAATTGAGGAAAAATATCGAAAAGCGGGCAAAAACAAGGATGAAGTCCCCGTTGTCGAGTTTCGCAAAGAATGCCGTGATTTTGCCGCGGAATGGGTCGATATTCAACGGGAAGAATTCAAGAGATTGGGCATTACAGCTGATTGGGAACGCCCGTATCTGACAATGAGCTTTGATGCAGAAGCACAGATCGTTCGTGAACTCCTGAAGTTCTCAATGAATGGTGGGCTGTATCGTGGGTCAAAACCGATAATGTGGTCCCCGGTGGAGAAAACAGCCCTTGCTGAAGCCGAAGTCGAATATCACGACCATGTTTCAACAACTATTTTTGTTCGCTTCCCTGTCACAAAAAGCCCTCAGGAATTCGAAAATGCCAGCATTGTTATTTGGACAACCACTCCTTGGACCATGCCAGGCAACCGTGCAATTTCCTACGGTCGAGACCTGAATTACATCGGTGTTGAAGTGACCTCTGCGGAAGAGGGATCTTTAGCGAAAGTTGGCGAAAGACTGCTGGTCGCGGCAGACTTGTTGGAAGAGGTCCAGAAAGAATGCGGGATTTCTGAAACAAAGACTTTTTGGCAAGGCACAGGTGAGATTTTCTCTGACGTGATTTGCTCGCACCCCTTTGCCGGGCAAGGGTATGATTTTGATGTGCCGCTTTTCGATGGAGATCATGTGACAGTTGAGGCGGGTACCGGGTTTGTACATACTGCGCCTGGGCATGGTCAGGAAGATTTTGAGGTCTGCAGAAATTATGGCATGACGGAAGTGCCGCAGACAGTTGATGAGGACGGTACTTTCTACAAGCATGTACCTCTGTTCG
>JAESPT010000126.1 GCA_016765515.1 Sneathiella sp.
AAGGTGAACTGGATCTCGGCACGGAACTTAATATCGATTTACCGGGGTTGCTGGACCGTGAAATCATAAATGACTTTATTGAAGTTACTGACGACGGAATAAATGGCAATGATCACGAAGCTGTCCAGTTAGATGAGCTGATCGACATAACCAGTCAGCTCAACAGTGATACAGATTTTGACGGATCTGTGGCGGCAGGAGCCGTCGATGTCGCAAATCTCGATTTTCATGACTTTGGCGGGCCTGCCGGGATCGAACTTGTTGATGCAATGCGCAGTGCCGTTCAGTCTTCTGTAGAAGACGCGATTGCGGATCTGGGCAATACGACATTGGATGACTTAATCGCTGACTTAAACAGTATCTCTGTCTCATTTACCTCGGACGATGGGTCCGTCAACGCCGGTGAAGTAACCTACCAAGTAGACGTCAATGCGTCTGGTCTTGCCTTCGATCCATCATCTGACAGTGGGGATGGCGATTATGAGGTGACCTTTGATTTGGGACTGTCCATCGCTCGATATGATACATTTCACTTTGATCTGGGACGGAATGCGGATCTGGTTGGCTTGTTCTATGATCCCAATTTGGCGGGAGCCGCAGGATTTCCTGAAATTGAAGTAAAGACAGTCTTTGAGCTTGAAGGCTCTCTTGGTTTGACTGTCGAGCTAGATGAAATTGACAACGATACAGTTGCTGGCGACGATTCATTGGAAATCACCGTCTTTAATAATGATATGTATCTGGATGCAACCGATACAGTGGTGCGCGCCGGTGCAATAGTGGAAGCCGCCACTGTTGATCCATTTAATCTTCGAATTGGTTTTCTTGATATTATCGCCGATGGCAGTTTTGATCTGACAGCATTTGCCACCGCAGAGCTTGGGGAACCGGGCGCTGACGATAAGATTTCCATGAGCGAGTTGAGTGCAGCTGACTATGAGACGGATGATGTGGTCTATTCGACGGACGGGGCACTGGATGTCCTCCTTGATGTCGAAGTGGATTATACTCTGGATACGAATGGATATCTGGAAGATGCCATGGACGCTCTGGGTTTTACCGGGGCTCAGATCCAGTTAAGCGGCAGTCCTTTTGATCCGCTGTTACAATCAGAATTCAGTGTGGACAATCTTGATCCAAGAACAGGGGCGTTTGTTGAACTGATTGATTTTGGCGATCTGACACCCTTTAGAAACATGACCGCCAGTGGCATGATCACGATCATTGATCAGTTCTCCAATTTCCTGACAACCTTCCAGGAAAATGCCGACCTGTTTGCCTATGATCTGCCCTTCATGGGCTCTACATCCCTGTTGGGTGAAACAGATACAGATCAAAACATACTGGCTTTTGATGAGCCGGTAAATGATCTGGTAGACAGTCTGTTTGCAACCGTCGACGGTTTCACTGTGCCTGAATTTGACAGTATCCAGGAGCTGCTCGATTTGGCCCTGATGAGCAGCATTGTCACCGGTTTTGATTTTCTAGATGATATTATTGCTTTTGATCTTTCGTTTGAAAATACAGTCAATTTCGACAAAGACTTTGACTTTGGGTTTGATTTTGGAACCTTTGCCGGTGTTAGTACAACCGGCGGATTCAGCCTGACCTCTGAACTTGGATTGCTGCTGACACTCGGTGTTGATCTCGCGGATCCTGTTGAAGTTGCTATTGCCTCCTCTGAGGCCGCATTGGCTCTGGTCGGTTTGTTTAATGCTGCGGGATCAAACCCGGTCCCAGCAAATGGTCAGCTCGCGCAAAATGTAAAATTCAGAATTAATGTGGGCGGCCTTCCCGGTATCAGTGTTGATCTGGATGCTACTGATACATCAACCAATACAATGCGGTCTGACCTTGTGGCTGATTTGCAATTGGCCATTAATGACGCCATTGCTCAAGCTGTCACAGATGGAGACATCACGGCTGCTGAGGCGCCAACTGTCGTCGTTGCTGTTGATACGGATAGCGGCCGATTGATCATTCGCGCGCTCGGCGAAAGCTTCCTGCAGATCGAAAAGCAGGAAATTGCCGCAGCGGACTTCGGCGATTTTGATCTTCTCGGTTTTGACGATCTTCAACGTGCAACAAGTTCACCGCTTCCCCTTAATGGGATTTTGAGCGGCACAGCGATGTTCGATGTCACCATTGACGGTGTGACACACAGTATGAGTGTGGCCCAGGATGCAACCAATACATCGATCGATGATCTTCTTAGCGATATTGAAGCGGAGATTGATGGTGAATTTGGCGGCGATGTTGTGTCTGTCGTCTCCTTCACCGATGGGACAGGCGTTGCCGGTTTCAAGATTGCGCTTAATGAGGGCGCCGGGCATTCTCTCATCATTGATACCGTTGCTGATGGCGGTGTTGCCGATGATGAACTTGGACTACGGAGCGATACAGTTGCTTCAATCGTCCAGCTTGTCGGAAACAGGGATTTTGATTTCACGGCGAATGCTATTGTCCTGCCAGCAAATGGCCAGCTTACACAAGATTCAAGTTTTGACGTTACCCTGTCGCCAGGCTCAACGCATACAGTGGACGTGCTAAAAACATCAACTGATGCCAATGAAGACCGGGAAGATCTCGTTCGGGATATCCGCGATGCTATGCAGCTTGTTGAAGTGGAACCGGGACTGACGCTGGATCAGGTTTTCGATGTCAGTCTGGATAGTTCTGGGCGCATCGAAATACTGGCAGCGTTCGAGCCATTTGACAGTATCATTATCGATAATGTGCTGGGCGATACACTGCTCGATGACATGTCCTCCAGCCTTGAGGGACCGCCGACGGATGGGCAGTTGGCAGATGAGCCAACAGTTTTCCAAATTGAACTGACCAATGATAGTGGCGTTGTGACGGCCGCGGAAATAACTGTGAACACAGCCGGTAACACCTCCCTGTCAGAGCTTGTTGACAGCTTCAATACAGGTTTTTCCAACGCAGGTGTGGACGGGGATGTGGTTGCGGGACTGATCGGCGGCAGGATAACTTTCTCTGCGGTTGACGGCGATGTCGTCAGCATTCGGGTCACACAGCTGAGTGTGTCGGAAGAAACCTCTACAGGATTTGAATCCGGGACAAGCGCGCGTGTTCAACCTGAAAATAATGCTTTCATTGCCGATGTTGATTTCGACGCAAATGTCTCTGCAACCGCGGCTGGATCTGGATCAGCGAACCTTGGTTTCCTTGGGATTGACTTTGGTTCAATCACCGGGGATATCGCGGCGAGTGTCAGCGGTATCCTTGTTGCCAGTGAAACGTTTGAAACCTTCACCGGCTTGTCGTATGACACATTATTCGAAGCGGCCAGCGGTAAATTGCTGGATGAAAGCGATCCGAGTCAAGGCACCCTGATCGCCAGCATCGGTGCAAACTTGGTTGTCTCCGGATCTTCAGATGTTGAATTTGGATCCATTTCAATCACAGGAGCCGGTGGTGTCCTCGACGATCTTCAGGATTATCTGGATACGTTGGTGGGAACGCCAAGTGTAGGGATTGAAGTCGCTGACATTATCAGTTTTGATCCCTCGGCTATTATAATTCCCGTCTTGACGGATCTGGAAGAGTTAGCTCCTTTCAGCAGTTTCACCTTTGATAACATCCTCGACACGTTTGAAGATGTTCGTGACTTCTTGCAAGGATTGATGGATCTGGATTTCCTCGGCGATCCTCTCCCCTTCGTTGGTCTTGATTTAAGTGAAGCCCTAGGCTTTGTCGATGGTTTCATTGATGTCTTGAATGACATGGTCGATGAAGATGTTGCTGTTATCCAAGAACTCACAGAAACAATTGCCACGGCATTGGAGCAGGTCACTGGTGGTCTGATAACCTTAACCTATGAAGTAAGCAGTCCGGGTGTCCTCGGCTTTGATATTGATTTTACGCGGGCTTTTGGTGGATCCTTGCCGATTAACTTCGATTTGACGGATCTGGGTTTGCCAGCCTCGTTCGCCGAAGTTGCCAATCTGTCCGGTGCGGCTAATCTGGCCGTAAATTTCTCCGCTGATTTTGGTATATCCTTCGGTGTTGAACCGGGCGATCCCACCAGCATTTTTATCAATACAGATGAAACCGGACTTTCTATTTCCGGGTTGGCGAATGCCAGCGAGGTCAGTTTTGTAGGTTCTCTAGGACCCCTTGCCGCCCTTATAGACGGCGGTGCGCTGACATTGAATGGTACCGG
>JAESPT010000127.1 GCA_016765515.1 Sneathiella sp.
AACGAGATTTGAAGCTGGTTAGTGGCCTCACTGATCGAAATAAAAATATCCTTGTCACAGGCGAGCCGGATGCTGTGATTGAGGCGCTGACGTGCAAATTTGCTAATATCCAATAAAAAGGTTTCATAAATGTCTGCAGAAATTATCGATGGCAAGGCATTTGCCCAAAGTGTCCGCAAGCGTGTTACTGAACAAGTTGCGACGCTTAAAGAACGATATAGTCTTACGCCTGGATTAGCCGTTGTCCTTGTGGGGGAAGACCCTGCCAGTCAGGTTTATGTAAAAAATAAGAACAAATCGACAATTGAAGCGGGAATGAAGTCAGAGGAAATAAGATTACCCAAGACCGCCTCGCAAAGCGAAGTTCTTGACGTGGTCGCTCGACTTAACAGTGATCCTTCCATTCATGGTATTCTTGTTCAACTGCCGCTGCCGGCTCAAGTGGATGAGATGGCTGTTCTGGATGCAATAGATCCGGCGAAGGATGTGGATGGATTCCACGTTATTAATACAGGCCGTCAAGCCGTGGGATTGCCCGCGATGGTGCCGTGCACGCCGCTTGGGTGCCTTATGATGCTGAAGGACAGGCTGGGTGATCTGTCCGGTTTGAATGCTGTCGTTGTCGGTCGGTCCAATATCGTCGGGAAGCCCATGGCGAGTTTACTTCTAAAAGAGAGTTGTACGGTCACGATCGCTCATTCGAAGACAAAAGATTTGCCCGCCGTATGCCGGCGTGCAGATATTCTTGTCGCGGCTGTCGGGCGCCCGGAAATGATCCGTGGTGACTGGATCAAGCCGGGGGCGACTGTTGTTGATGTGGGTATCAATCGTATGGAAGGCGAAAACGGAAAAACCAGGCTCGTCGGGGATGTGTGCTTTAAGGAAGCGGTGGACATCGCGCAGGCAATTACGCCAGTGCCCGGAGGCGTAGGGCCGATGACAATTGCATGCCTTCTTGCAAATACCGTGACAGCGGCTTGCCGAATTGCCGGTGTGGAAGAGCCGGCTCATTAGAGAACAGGAGTTTATCAGGTTGAGATTTACGTCTTCTCAAATAGGACAAATATCAAAATCAGCGGCTTTGGGGGCCTTTACAGGAATCGTATTTGCGATCGTTTGTATTGCCCTTCCCGGGGCCGCATTGTTGTTCGTCGTTGGTGTCCTGGATATTGACTGGGATTTAAGTTGGTTTCCCGAAGCACTAACAATTCTGGGGCTGGGGGCATTGATTGGGGCTATCTTCGCATCGATCCTTTATATTAAAGATCAGATTATCCCCTATGTGGAGACCGTTCAGGAGTTTGAAGAAGATGCTGACGACGATAGATTTTCTTGAATAAAAAAGGGTGACCACTTTTGACCACCCCAAATTTTCATCAGATTTTTTGCCTGTGTAATAATCGCAGACGCAGCGCATTCAGTTTAATAAATCCTTCAGCATCCCGTTGATCATAAACAGTATCTTCCTCAAAGGTTACATGTTCCAATGAATAAAGGGAGAATTTACTCTTCCGTCCAACAACACTTGCCCGGCCTTTGAAGAGCTTAAGGCGAACGACACCACTCACTTTTTCCTGGCTCTTGTCAATGAGTGCCTGCAGCATTTCTCTCTCGGGAGAGAACCACAATCCGTTATAGATCAGCTCAGCATATCGCGGCATGATGTCATCTTTTAGATGCATAGCGCCCCGGTCAAGGGTGATCTGCTCGATACCGCGATGGGCTTCCAACATAATTGTCCCGCCGGGCGTCTCGTAAATACCGCGAGATTTCATGCCAACAAACCGGCCTTCGACAAGATCAAGGCGGCCAATGCCGTTATCGCCTGCAACTTTGTTGAGGGCAGTTAGCAATTGAGCGGGACTCAGGCGCTTGCCGTCAAGACCAATCGGATCCCCTTTTTCATACTCAACTTCAATATAAGTTGGTGTATTCGGCGCATCTTCAGGAGCAACGGAGCGGGTATAAACATATTCACCGGCTTCTTCCCATGGATCTTCCAACGCTTTGCCTTCAGCGGAAATATGAAGAAGGTTTGCGTCAACCGAGAAGGGTGCTTCCCCCCGTTTGTCTTTCGGGATTGGAATTTGGTTCTTTTCGGCAAACTCAATCAGTTTTGTTCGGGAATTCAGGTCCCATTCGCGCCAAGGGGCAATTACTTTTATGTCTGGATTAAGTGAGTAATAGCTAAGCTCGAACCGGACCTGGTCATTTCCTTTGCCGGTCGCGCCATGGGATACGGCATCGGCACCCACTTCCTTGGCAATTTCGATTTGCCGCTTTGAAATCAAGGGGCGTGCGATGGAAGTCCCTAGTAAATACTGTCCTTCGTAGACAGCATTGGCCCGGAACATGGGGAAAACGAAGTCGCGAACAAATTCTTCTTTCAAGTCATCTACATAGATTTCCTTGATGCCCATTAACTCAGCCTTTTGGCGAGCTGGCTCCAGTTCTTCTCCCTGACCAAGATCAGCTGTGAATGTCACAACTTCACAATTGTAAGTGGTCTGCAGCCACTTCAGAATAACAGAGGTGTCAAGGCCACCGGAATAGGCCAATACGACTTTCTTGATGTCTTGAGACATGTCGGAATACCTTTAATGGAATACGATAACTTAATTTGATTTTGAGCGCGCAAAGTATGCCAAAAACAGCAGGCTCGCAAGGGAAAGCGGCACGCACTCTATATGCACAAATAATTTGGAATGCAGAAGCCTGTATTTGAGGATCCACGTGCCAAAAAGGATACCCAAGCTATGATCGAAAATAATCCTAAATTTAGAGCGCTGCTGTGTGCTTTTCTGATGCGCGTTGCTTTGTGTTTTCAGATTTAAGCTGACCGCAGGCGGCCATGATATCGCGGCCGCGGGGCACGCGCACCGGCGAGGAATAACCCGCATCATTGACGATCTTTGCAAACCGGTGGATCGCATTATTGCTGGAGCATTTGTAGGAGCTTCCGGGCCACGGGTTGAAGGGTATGAGATTAACCTTGGCAGGAATATCTTTGAGCATGCGCTAATCAACTTCGTCTCACTTACTTAAACGAACTGACACGAGTCAGTATTTCGTTTACGACATCAAAACTTGCCATTTGTAGGGAAGTCAAAGCTCCTTCACAGGCTGTGGCGGAGCTTATAGCGCTTTTGGAGACAATTAGATCTTCTTCTTTGCCGTTACTGGCTACTATTTTACCAGAGAAGGAAATATTTGCCTGACATTTTCCGGACACGAGTCCTGTAGTTATGCACTTAACTGAACTACCTGCGGAAGATATGATAATTTGAATGTCTGGTACTATTGGACTTTGTAAAGAGCCATCTTTATCAATTGACTGCAACTCTTCTATTAAGTCACTTGCAAGGCCTAATTTGAATGTATGGGCGCTACAAATAGTTCCTAGGATAGTGACTTCATGACTCAATTTCTCTACGTTTTGTAGCGCCAAATTGTTGAGGTTGAGAGATGTTTTGTCATGATTCTTAATCTCTAAATTATTGGTCTTTGTAGTAGAATTCGTTACATCGTAGCTGCAGCCTGAAGCCAGCATCACGGCGCTCAGTAACGCTATATGTCTAAACATTCGTTTGATCCGATTTATTCGCTGTACTTTTTTTCTAGCTTAGCAAATCCTAGCTGGTCGCCAATGCGTTCTGCAAATTCTAGCGATAACCTTTCTCGAACACCGCTGCCTCTTATTGCAAGTCCAAGTAATCCTCCGTTTCCTTCTAGGATATCTACGTAAACTTCTGTCAGGAGTACTTTAGTATCTGAATCATGGACACGAACTGTACCAGTAAGCTGATCGTTATCTCCGACCAACCAAATAAGTGCTGCATTTGCCAGCTTTAAATTATCGATTTCGATTTCTACGTCAGCGTAAAGTTTTCCATCTGTATCTCGTTGCTCCAGATGTTCTTTAACAATTTCACTGAGCGCTTCTTTTAAAGGTTTGAACTTTCGGGCATCTGGGGAGGAGACATCGGCTTTTTCTTGCTCTCGCATCTGGTCTGCGGCCTTCAATTCAGACTTTGACAACTCACTGTAAGAAACAGTTACCTTATTAATGTTTCTAATACCCTGTTCTGCTTCACTAAGCGGTTTTACAACATTTGTTGTGACACATCCGGTAAGGGCTAATCCGAATAAAACTATGGCAACTAAACGCATATCAATGGTTACTCTCACTAAAAATTCCGATTTTCTGATCGGGCAAACTTTGCATGGGTTTTCTCTTCCCATTTTCCTTTTGCATGACAATGCATAGCAATATTTTGAAGTTTTGTAGCTTGTTTACTATCATGTAACAAGAATTAATAGATGCGATATCTACTGATTTAGTTGAATTTCAATTTGCAAATGTCTGCGAGAAAAAACACAGAGGCCAACGCGAACAATCTAACTAAGCCGCGAAAACATTGGCTCATTAACATTCAAGATTGGTACTGTCTGGAGGGTTATTGTTAGCAGTCTAAGTACTGAAACCTCCAATCAACAGATTACGAATTCACTGCCTGCTTCTCTGATGCGCGTTGCTTTGTGCTTTCAGATTTAAGCTGACCGCAGGCG
>JAESPT010000128.1 GCA_016765515.1 Sneathiella sp.
GGGAATTACGCGAGCAGCACTGTTAACACTCTTGGAGAAAATTAACCTTAAGTTGGAACTGCGTGCCTTTACCGTTGACGAATTAAGAACTGCACGTGAGGTCTTTTTGACCAGTAGCAGCGCGTATGTACAGCCCGTCATTAAAGTGGATGACCGAGTTATCGGGAATGGTCAGCCGGGGAGCATTTCAATTAATTTACACCGTGTATTCAAAGAATACATGGACAACTGATGCATATATTAATATGACTTTTGTTGATTTTTAATGACTATTAAGTCGCAAAAAACTCTTTATTATATTTTTGGTGCTAAAAGACTTGTGTTTTATGTGGTAAATCCTTATCTGAGGGGAACTTTTTTGCCTTTCAAGGAAATAGCCATACTTAGTATTTAAGCCTTGGCTAGAAAAGTTAATAAGGTAATTTCGAATAAACAAGAAAGAGACTGCCAAATGGCCTCTGAAAAATCGCTGAACGTGCAAGACGTCTTCCTTAACAAGGTACGCAAAGATAATGTTCCTATGACCGTTTTTCTAGTAAACGGTGTTAAACTTCAGGGATCAATAAGTGCGTTTGACAATTTTTGTGTAACGCTGCGTCGGGATAAGCAGGACCAGCTTGTTTATAAACACGCTATTTCGACCGTTATGCCTGCAACACCGATCCAGTTGTATGATCCGAACGCCCAATAGAGGGTCGGATGCAAAATACTGAAAGATCGATAAGCTAAGTATGGATTATGATACTGAGCGTGCTGTGTCACGCTCTGGAGATCGCGCAGTAGTTCTCCATCCGCATATAAAAAAATCGAACTTGACCAAAATAAGGGATCCTGAAGGATGTCTGGCCGAAGCCGTCTCTTTGACGGCAGCGATTAATTTGAATGTTATTCATTCAGAAGTCGTGGCATTGTCAAAACCTAAACCGGGAACGCTTTTCGGAGAGGGAAAGCTCGATGATTTTGCCGACTTTATAAAAGCAAACGACATTGTTGTTGTTGTTATTGACGGGCCCGTAACGCCCGTCCAGCAACGCAATTTGGAGCGTCGGCTTCAGTCAAAAGTGATCGACCGGACCGGTCTTATTCTCGAAATATTTGGAGATAGGGCGCAAACGAAAGAAGGGGGCCTGCAAGTTGAACTAGCGCATCTCTCCTATCAGAGAACGCGTCTTGTTCGATCCTGGACCCATCTGGAAAGACAGCGTGGCGGTGCCGGATTTCTCGGTGGCCCTGGCGAATCTCAACTTGAAATTGATAGACGTCTGATTGATGAGCGGATTGTAAAACTTAAGCGTCAGCTTGAAACCGTGGTTCGAACACGAGAACTCCATCGATCAAAACGTAAAAAAATTCCCTATCCGATTGTTGCTCTTGTCGGATATACCAACGCAGGAAAATCAACCCTTTTTAATAGACTTACAAATTCAGATGTCTTCGCCAAAGATCTCCTTTTTGCAACGTTGGATCCGACAATGCGGAAAATTGAACTGCCTGGCGGTCAATCCGTGATCCTCTCTGATACTGTCGGGTTTATTTCTGACCTCCCCACAGAACTTGTTGCCGCATTTCGGGCAACGCTGGAAGAAGTATTGGAAGCGGATCTCGTCATCCATGTCCGGGATATTACACATGGTGATACGGACGCGCAGAAGAAAGATGTGTTTGATGTCCTAAAACGGCTTGGTGTGGATACAGACAAACATACACATTATTTGGAAGTCCTTAATAAAATTGATCTTTTGGGAGACGAGAGCAAGAACCTGATGCTCAATGAAGCCGAGCGACGGGAAGAAATGATCCCCATGTCGGCGTTTAATGGCGAGGGAGTCGAAGCATTTTTGATCGCGGTTGAGGAAAGGCTTACCCATAATCAAAAAGTTCTTAAAGTTCGCATTTTATCAGAGGATGGGGCAACTCTCTCGTGGGTATATAGAAACGGGACGGTTCTGGATCGGCAGGATTTAGATGATTATGTTCAAATCGATGTAAAATTTTCACCAGAAAATTTGGGCCGACTTGAAAAAATGCCTGTTACAATTCTGTAGTTCAGACTGTATCTAAAAGTTCAATTACGCGATTACCGGGAAAGATCACTGAAACTGTTGTTCCAACACTTTCCGTGCTTTCAATCTCGATTTTTCCTTCATGTGCCTTGATCAATTTTGACGCTATGTAGAGTCCCAGACCAACGCCTTTTCCGGCCGTCCAGGTTGAGGAGATGTCTGCCTGGGTAAAAGCATTACATACATTTTCTAGCATTTCTTCTGAAATACCGATACCCGTATCATTAATTGCAAATCGCAGATCTCCTTTATCCTCTTTCGTTACTGTCAAGGTAATTTGACCTCCAGGTTGAGTATATTTAACGGCATTTCCAAGAAGGTTAATCAATATTTGGGTAAAACGCCGTGAATCTCCAATCAATGAAAGACGATCTACTGTATTCAACACAGTAAGCTTTTGCTGTTTCTTTCTTGTTTGCAATGCAAATACGGTCTCACAGTAATCGAGGATAGATTGATATTCAAATTCTGTTTCATTAAGCTGAAAGTCACCACTATCAATGGCTGTGGCTTCTAGGAGCTCGGTTATTAATTCAAGAAGATGTTTGCCGCTTAAATAAATGTCATTTAGGACAGCGCCCTGTTTTTCGTTTATCGGACCATAAACCTGACGTCCAAGCATTTCAGAAAAACCAATAATTGCATTTAAGGGTGTTCGCAATTCGTGACTCATTGTCGCCAGAAAATTACTTTTGGATTTGTTTGCATTTTCAGCTTCTTGGCGAGCAATTGTCAGTTTTTTAGTCCTTTCAATCACCCGTTTTTCCAGATCTTGATTTAAGTGTTCTAGTTGTTCCTGCGCCTTGATGCGAACGGTTACATCTTCTTCGGTCAGAACGATAACTTTATTGCCTGAAACAGGGTCCAATCCGTTTTCAGTTGTCAGAGTATGCCACCGCTCACCATTTACTGTCTGGACTTTAAGGTCCCGAGTGAATCTCTGTTGTTCATTCGAGCAATTTAATATTTGCTGTTGGATGGATCGATCCAGATATCTGTTTTCAAGTGTTATCTGATCAAAGTCATTTGTAGCATAACAGCCGGCAGCAGCAGGGTTCTGAGCAAGTAGGCCACCTTCAGTATTGTAGGTACTGATCATGAGCGGTGTATTTCTAACCGCTTCTAATATTCGCTTGGCTCTTTCATCCAAACCGCCGTGTATTTGCGGAGATGCTTCGACGAGGAGGGCCGCTTTTTTCCCTTCAATTATCGCTGACGTGAATGACACGATAACCATTTTGGGATTTCCATTTGGATAAAGAGTCCAATTCTCTTCAATTCGCTCACCAGAAGAACTGGCTTTGAATATTTCTTTCAACCTTTTACGAACGATATCAGAATCGCCCGAATAATCTTTTGCAAGAAGGGCAGACCGTGAACTGACTTCCCAAAAGGCTTGCGCAGATTTATTACCCCACCAAAGTTTGTGGTCATCAATGTTGAATATCCATACAGCAGTATTCAATCTGTCAAAGGCAGACAGATCAGTCCAGTTTTGAAAGTGAAGTATCGGTTCTCTTGTA
>JAESPT010000129.1 GCA_016765515.1 Sneathiella sp.
TGATAAAGTAGACGTCATTATTTCAACCGGCGGCACCGGCGTCACCGGACGGGATATTACGCCGGAAGCCTTCATGGGTCTGTATGAAAAGGAAATACCGGGATTTGGTGAATTATTCAGAATGTTGAGTTACCAAAAAATCGGCACATCAACCATTCAGTCCCGCGCTACTGCGGGCGTTGCGGGCGGCACGTATTTATTTGCTCTACCGGGGTCCACAGGCGCGGTTAAAGATGCATGGGACGACATATTAATCCACCAGCTTGACTACAGATTTATGCCCTGTAACTTCGTAGAATTGTTTGACCGTTTGCAGGAACATCAAAAAAGAAGCAAATCCTGAATAAAAAGTCTTTTTTGGGATATCTGCATACGGATTGTTAAGTATTTCACGAGATAGTGGTTCTCTAACCAAAAAGGGGGAATAAATCTTTCTATCATGTCGAGATTCTTTACAGTCGGGAAATACAGAGTACATAACAGGAAGGATCATAGACATGAACTTCCGCAACTATCCCTTGTAATCGGGTCTCAAAGCTTTGACACCTATGATTGGAGCCTGGGTGGATTTCGCATTGAAGACTATATGGGCAGGCCGCCGGTTGGCGAATCCATTTCCATCACCGAATTATCCTATTCCCCAGAAAGCGCCGTTTCCGTCGAATGCAAGGCAACTGTCACCCGGGTTGTTCTCGGCAAAAATCAAATTGCATTCGCGTTCAACTTGCTTGACGAAGCTGCTTTCAACTTCCTTGAAGACGCCAGTCTGCAACGCTTGGCTCTCCTGTCGAATTCAGGAAAATAACACGATCGCACCCTTTTAAACCCAAGAATACTATGGGACGATTTGACCGGATCAAACATTCATTTTCTGCATTAACTCGATCCGATTGCCGAATGGATCAGCGACAAATGTACGCGTAAATCCTTCAAGCGGCATATCATCCATGCAGGTAAACCCTGCGGAATTAAGTCTGGCACATAATTTTGTCAGATCATCAACCAAAAATGCTGGGCTTCCTTTTCCCTGCCTTTTGGCATTGCTAATTGCACATGCTGAATACCGAAAATCGTCATATTCTCCTTCCCCATATTTTTATCTCAATTAAAACAGTATATTAAATAAAACTGGTGTGCTGAGAATCTTGAATTTTTTCAAACTTGTAGTTCTTAAACTCAAAAAAATAACATAGATGAAATGATGTTTTTCCAAGAAATGTTCTTGTTTTGTTCTTATGTTTTTGGTATCATTTGGCATGGAAACAGAACCCTCCAAATATTTCTCCCATACCGAAATTCGGGGTCGCGGCGCAACGGAAAACCCTGCCGGCCGATTTGAATGTGAAAACAGAATTGAAGTAGCCGAAGAGTGGGATAATTACGAAACTGACAAAGACACCTTAAGGACGTCGGTTACCCTGGAGATGGCTAAAACCATAATCACCCGGAACCAGTCCCCCGATTTACCCTTTGATCGTTCCATCAATCCTTACCGGGGATGCGAACATGGCTGCATCTATTGTTTTGCCCGGCCAACTCATTCTTACATGAACCTTTCTCCGGGGCTGGATTTTGAAAGCAAGCTCTTCGCAAAACCAAATGCAGCAGAGCTTCTTGCCAAAGAAATTTCAAAGAAGGGTTATGAATGCAAACCTATTGCATTGGGGACAAATACCGATCCCTATCAGCCAATTGAGCGAGAATACCGCTATACGCGTGCCATTCTTAAAGTATTAGCCGCGGCAAAACATCCTTTTACCATCACAACCAAATCAGACCTTGTCTTGCGCGATCTGGACATATTGGCGCCGTTGGCGTCAAAACGTTTAGTAACCGTCGGTATTTCTGTCACCAGCCTCGACAATAAACTCTCCCGATTGATGGAACCGAGAGCAAGCGCCCCCCATAAACGCATGAACGCCATTCAACGATTAAGTGAAGCGGGCATTCCTGTCGTCGCCCAAATTGCACCAATTATCCCGGCGATCAACGATATGGAACTTGAAAACATCATGAAGACAGCCAAGGAAAAAGGAGCGAAAAGCGCCATCTACCTTCTTGTTCGATTGCCTTTCGAGGTTTCCGATCTTTTTATTGCCTGGTTGACCGAACATTTTCCCGATCGTGCCGACAAAGTCATGAACCTCATTCGATCCATGAGAGGGGGCAAGGAGAATGACCCCAATTTTGGATCTCGCATGAGAGGATGCGGTCCTTATGCAGATCTGATTGAGCGCCGTTTCTTGCTTCAAAGCAAAAAACTGAAGCTATCAAAAAGAAAATATGATCTGGCGACCCATCACTTTAAAGTCCCCCCCAAACAAGGGGATCAGCTGGATCTCTTTTAATCAGTTGAATGTTCATTTGAGATTTCCCCCGCTCCCTCTTCTGCTTCATACTCAAAATACTTGTATTTTTTGGCTCCTAAACCAGGACAAGCTTTCATGAATATTGAGACAATTCCTCTCAGCCAACTTTTTATCTCCTTTATTCCCGTTGCCATGCTGGCCGTGTTGATGTGGCACTGGAATTTGGCCTATCGGAATTTAATCTATGCCATGAGCCGGATGCTTATCCAGTTACTGACCATTGGTTATGTCCTCATTTATATTTTTGACACGGATTCCGGTCTCATTGTTCTGGGGATCCTGATGGTCATGATCCTGATTTCCAGCTGGATTGCCCTGAACACCATCAAAAGGCACAGTTTCTCACTTTATGGGATGGCTTTGATCTCTATTGCCCTGGGCGGAGGATTAACGCTGATTTTGGTTAGCCAATTTGTTCTGCAAATCGACCCATGGTTTTCCCCGCGATTTATGATCCCGCTTGCCGGCATGGTCTTCGCCAATGCTATGACTAGCTTAAGCCTTGCCGTGGATCGCCTTGATTCAGAAATTAGCAATGGATCAACCTATGAAAAAGCAAGAGGAATTGCCTTCCAGACCGCCCTGATCCCGATTATCAACTCTTTTTTTGCCGTGGGTCTAGTCTCCCTGCCCGGTATGATGACAGGGCAAATACTTTCTGGGATCTCCCCTTTCATCGCAGCCAGGTATCAAATTATGGTCATGTGTATGATTTTCAGCTCAAACGGTATTGCCACAGCCTGTTTTTTAATCCTGTTAAAGCGGGATGCTTACTTTCAGAGAAAACTGGAAAGTTCAGCAACGACCGATTAGCGGAAAGTGTTTTATTTTTTGAAAATTTCCTGTATTTAACGAGACGGTCGGTCTATAAATTCTTCATGAAACAAACGACCCTGACAAAAAGGAAAAGAGGACGCCCACCTAAAACGGACGGATCTCAGCTGGAGACTAGGGAACGACTTGTTCGTTGCGGAACCGAAATATTGACCGAAAAGGGATTGGCCAATACAGGCATTGATGAGATCCTGAAAAATGTCGGGATCCCCAAAGGCTCTTTCTACCATTATTTTTCCAGCAAAGATGAATTCGGCCTTGCTGTCATTCAAAATTATGGGACTTATTTCGCCAACAAGCTGGATCACTGGCTCCTCAACACAGACCGTGCGCCCCTTGACCGCCTGCAGGATTTTATAGAAGACGCCAAGGAGGGAATGAAGCGCCATGAATTTAGGCGCGGCTGCCTGATCGGCAATCTCGGACAGGAACTGGGATCCCTCAATGAAAAATTTCGCGCACCCCTGGAAGAGGTCTTTCTCGACTGGCAAAACCGCGTAGCCCTGTGCCTGGAAAAGGCCCGAGAATGTGGCGACTTAAAGCCCGATGCAGATTGCAAAAATATCGCTGCCTTTTTCTGGATTGGCTGGGAAGGCGCCATTTTACGCGCCAAACTCGCCCAATCAAATCAGCCTATCGATCTCTTTTCAGCCAATTTTTTTAAGGGTCTCTGACCTTTATAGACACCAAATAAACACTCAAAACAAAGGATACCACGATGAAAGCAATCCTGATTACCAAGGAAGACGACACGTACGATGCCAACCTCACAGAGGTGAGCGAAGATCAACTTCCTGAAGGGAATGTCACCGTTAAGGTCGATTATTCCACCCTGAATTATAAGGACGGACTTGCCATCACCGGCTCCTCTCCAGTGGTTAGAAAATTTCCCATGGTTCCTGGCGTTGATCTGGCTGGTACCGTAGAAGAGAGTACCCATTCAGACTACAAAGCTGGGGACAAGGTTGTTCTCAATGGCTGGGGTGTCGGAGAAGTTCATTGGGGCGGCCTTGCGGAAAAAGCAAGATTGAACGGAGATTGGCTCGTGCCGCTGCCAAGTGCTTTTACGACAAAGCAGGCAATGGCTATTGGGACGGCCGGATATACGTCCATGCTCTGTGTCATGGCATTGGAAAATCAAGGCGTAACACCGGATAAGGGCGAGATCCTGGTCACCGGCGCTGTTGGCGGCGTTGGCAGTGTGGCGATCTCTCTTCTTGCCAAACTTGGCTATACAGTTGTTGCCTCTACCGGGCGGGTAGCAGAACAATCTGAGTATCTTAAAAGCCTCGGCGCATCAGAAATTATCGACCGCAAGGAACTGTCAGAAAAAGGCCGCCCTATGGGCAAAGAACGCTGGGCCGGTGCTATTGATACAGTTGGCAGTCACACCCTTGCTAATATTTGCGCGACAGTAAAATATGGCGGCGTGGTTGCGGCATGTGGCCTGGCGCAAGGATTTGATTTTCCGTCAACCGTTATGCCCTTTATCCTGCGCGGTGTTATTCTAAACGGCATCGACAGTGTAAACTGCCCCAAAGAGAAACGCATCGCCGCGTGGAATCGTCTGGCAACAGATCTAGATACATCTCATCTCGACCTTATCACCCAGGAGATCCCTCTCTCTGAAGCAATTCCAACGGCAAAGCAGTTGCTTGAGGGCACGGTCCGTGGTCGCGTCATCGTAAATTTGAACCAATAACTTTTGAACGGAAGGCACTATAATGAGTGAATTTCCAATAAGCCGGTATCCGGTTCCTGAAATAAAGGATCTCCCTGAAGATTTGCAGGAGATGATTTTGGCGGTTCAGGAAAAAGCGGGATTTGTCCCCAATGTTTTTCTGACTCTGGCCCACCGGCCAGACGAGTTACGCGCGTTCTTTGCCTATCATGACGCAATCATGTTACGTGAAAGTAATCTCACCAAAGCTGAAAAAGAGATGATTATCGTCGCCACCTCTGCGGCCAACAATTGTCTTTACTGTGTGGTCGCGCACGGCGCTATTTTGCGGATATATGCCAAAAACAAACTCATCGCGGATCAATTGGCGACCAATTTCAACAAAGCAGATATCACGCCGCGCCAAAAGGCGATGATTGATTTCGCCATGGTTGTTTGTAATGACGCCCAATCGATCGGGGAGGATGATTTCCTGATGATGGCGGAACATGGCTTTGATGATGAAGATCTGTGGGATATTGGCGCTATTACTGCTTTCTTTGGCTTGAGCAATCGCATGGCCAATTTGACCTCCATGCGGCCCAATGATGAATTTTTCGCCATGGGACGCTGAAATTATTCCCCCACGCGGCTTGGCGTGGGGGATAATTTTCCCTAAAGAAGACAGATGAAAAATCCCGATCTCTCTTTGGAGAAAAAAGAAACCGGCATTGTCGTCGGTCTTGATGAAGTCGGCCGCGGCCCGTTTGCTGGCCCCGTTGTTGCCGCCGCTGTTATTTTGGATCCGGCAAATATCCCCGAAGGCATTCAGGATTCCAAAAAGCTTTCCAAAATAAAGAGAGAAAACCTGTTCGATCAGATCCTTGCAACGTCCATGGTCGGCATCGGTGAAGCGAGCCCCTCTGAGATTGATGAGTTCAACATCCTTCAGGCAACCTTTCTTGCCATGAGGCGCGCGTTTGAAACTTTGGATAAAAGCCCCGATGTTGCCCTTGTTGATGGCAATAGAGATCCCAAATTAGGCATCCCCACCCGACTTATTGTCAAAGGCGACAGCATTTCCCTGTCAATTGCAGCCGCTTCTATTGTTGCAAAAGTGACACGCGACCGAAAAATGTGTGCCTTGGCAAAGCAGTTTCCTCACTACGGATGGGAGAAAAACTCGGGCTACGGCACCCTTGAACACCGCAAGGGATTGAGTCTCTTTGGAATCACACCACAACATAGGCGTAGTTTCGCACCAATCCGGAAAATTCTGGAATCCTCTGAGACTCCAAATTAACACCCCCCTCTAACTTACTGATTCAACAAAATATATTGACGTCATGAGTCGTCCGAATCAGTATTGGGTCAACACAAATTATCGAAGTAGGCCCATGACTGACATGAAAAAACTGCCGCTAAACCAGATTTTGCAGGGTGACTGCATTGAACTGATGAACAGCTTGCCAGAAAAATCTGTTGATATGGTCTTCGCAGACCCGCCCTATAACATGCAACTCTCCGGTGAACTTCGCCGCCCTGATGACAGTAAGGTCGATGCGGTGGACGATCACTGGGATAAATTTGACAGCTTCGCTGTCTATGACAAATTCACCAAAGACTGGCTCAAAGCTGCCAAACGTGTCTTGAAGGATGACGGGACATTGTGGGTGATCGGCTCCTATCACAATATATTCCGTGTCGGTGCTACCTTGCAGGATCTGGGATATTGGGTCCTCAAAGGCACGAGGTTTCGATCAA
>JAESPT010000130.1 GCA_016765515.1 Sneathiella sp.
AGCTGGTCCGCCCTTGCATCCGCCCAAGGACATAAAACACCCCTCTCCGCCGATCATTACTTTGACCGCAGTGACTTGATGCTTCAGGCCGCGATCAGTGGATTGGGCATTGCCGTCGGTCGCACCTTGTTAATTGAAAACGATATCGAAAGTGGTTTTTTGAAGAAAATTGGCCCATCTGCGCCGATGAAATCCGCCTATTGGCTTATATGCACCCACGACACCGCCCGAACATCTCGCTTTCAACAGCTTGCAAAATGGCTACTCCTTCAAATGAAAGACACCCAATGATAGGCGACAAACCTCATCGTGAGGCTATCCCTTTCGGCTCTTTAAGTGGAAAGCTGTTCATAACGCTGTGGCCCGCATTCAAGAGAAAACAATAATGAAAACCAGTGTTTTCCACACAAACTGCTGACAATCCTTCTGAAGTTCAGTATTTTCCCGATATCTGATCGGACAATTTATTTAGTTTGGTAAATTAAAATGGGCGTGTTTGAACGGTATTTATCAATTTGGGTTGCTCTGTGTATTGCAGCGGGCGTGCTCTTGGGAAATCTGTTTCCAACTGCATTCGCCCTGATCGCTGATCTTGAATGGGCAAATGTCAATCTTGTTGTCGCGGTGCTTATCTGGATCATGATTTACCCGATGATGGTTCAGGTGGATTTTTCGTCCATAAAAGATATTGGTAAACGGCCAAAAGGCCTCTTCCTGACACTTGTTGTAAACTGGTTGATCAAGCCTTTTACTATGGCCGCCCTAGGGTGGCTGTTTTTTAGAGTATTTTATCAAGACTGGATCGATCCACAAACGGCCAACCAATATATTGCCGGTATGATTTTATTGGGTGTCGCCCCCTGTACGGCCATGGTTTTTGTCTGGTGCCACCTGACCAAAGGCGATCCCAACTACACGTTGGTGCAGATCTCTGTGAATGATGTCATCATGATCTTTGCCTTCGCCCCACTCACCGCTTTCCTGCTCGGTGTCAGTGACATTTATGTCCCCTGGGAGACTCTGTTCTTCTCTGTCGTCCTCTACGTGGTTTTTCCGTTGATCGCGGGTATTTTAACCCGCCATTTTCTTGAGAAGAAACGGCACAGTCACCGCCTTGAAGATTTTCTGCAGACGCTCAAGCCCTTTTCCATTCTTGGATTATTGGCGACTGTCGCCTTGCTCTTTGGCTTTCAAGCAGAGACTATTCTGACCCAACCACAGACAATTGCCTTGATCGCAATCCCTCTAATCATTCAAAGCTATGGTATCTTTGCCATCAGCTATACAGCTGCAAAAGCCTTAAAGCTGCCCCATGAAATTGCCGCCCCGGCAGGCCTGATCGGCACTTCCAATTTTTTTGAATTGGCGGTTGCTGTCGCTATATCTGTATTTGGCCTGCATTCAGGCGCCGCGCTCGTCACCGTTGTCGGAGTTCTTGTAGAAGTTCCCGTGATGTTGTCCCTTGTCGCTTTCACGAACAGAACCCGTCACTGGTTTCCAGCGCAATCCTTGTAATCTTGCTTTGATTTCAAGAAGACGTATAAAGCTGAAAAACTGAACCCTCAACAAGTGAGGGCTCAGAATGTTCAAAATTAACGACAGTTACGCCTGTAATTTTTCAAGCATCAGTTTGGCTGTGGCCTCTGAAGATTGCGGGTTTTGCCCTGTGATCAGCAGGCCATCGGCAATGGCAAAAGAACTCCAATTGTCTGCTTTGCGAAATTTGGCGCCCAACTTCACAGCAACCTGTTCCACAGAAAGCGGAACAACAGCTGTTGCCCCCACAGCTTCTTCTTCACTATCCGTAAACGCGGTGATTTCCATGCCTGCAATTAAAGATTTACCGGAATCGTCTGTTGCTTTAAGCAAAGCCGCTGTCCCGTGACACACCGCCCCAACAGGTTTTCCCGCTGCATGAAAACTGGAAATCAATGCCAGAGACTGTTCATCATTGGCAAGGTCCCAAAGGGGGCCATGACCGCCGGGATAAAAGATCCCATCGAACCCCTCAGCAGAAACTGCATCAAGGGTTTTCGTAGTGTCAAACAACGTCTGCGCCGCGCTGTCTCCATCGAACCGCCGCGTGGAGTCGGACAGAAATTGTTCCTGAAGGCTCCCCGGATCCACTGGTGGCTTGCCGCCTTTAGGGGAGGCGAGGGTAATATCGGCGCCAGCGTCAACAAAACTGTAATAAGGGCTGGCAAATTCTTCCAGCCAAACACCTGTTTTATTGCCCGTATCTCCCAAATCAGCATGGGAAGTAAGAACCATCAAAATTTTCATGTTGTTATCCTGTCTTTAAAAATGCGATGGCTGGAAGATAATCACTTAACTTTCCAATAGTAATTAGCTATTTTGTGAATTCATTGTATAAATTTTCTTTACAATAAGAGAGCCCATGCTGGATGAAGTCAGAGGAATGGTGGTTTTTGCCCGGGTTGTGGAATCGGGAAGCTTTGCAGAAGCTGCCCGGCGGCTAAAGGTAAGCCGCGCCGCCGTCAGCCAGCAAGTCAAGCAAGTGGAGGCACGGCTTGGCGCACGGCTATTGCACCGAAGCACGCGAAGTCTAAGCCTGACGGACGTTGGCACAGACTATTATCAAAGCTGTAAACGTATCGCCGAAGAGGCCATATCAGCCAACCAGCGGGTTCAAAGCCAGAAGGATGAACCGGTTGGGCGTATCTCGGTGACCTGTTCTGCCAATTTTGGCCTTAAACGTATTGTTCCCCTTCTCAGTGACTTTCGTTCCCTGCATCCGAAGGTAGACCTTGATGTGGAATTGACAGACGAAATTGTCAATATGGTGGAAGGCGGATTTGATCTGGCAATTCGGGCGGGGCCGCTTCCCAATTCGGAAATGATGGCCCGTAAACTCTGCACGACGCGGCGCTGCATTTGTGCGTCTTCTACTTATTTGCAAAAAAATGGAACGCCCAGATCACCCGAAGATCTCTCAACCCATTCCTGGGTGACCTACAGCCGGCACCCAGCCCATCTCAAACTGTCAAAAGAAGGCCGTGAATATCGATTAAAAGTTACGGGCCCCGTAAGAACAAATAATGCAGCCGCGCGTTTGAAGTTTGTTGTCGATGGCCATGGATTGGGGTTACTGCCAATCCATGAAGTAACGGACCTACCGGGTACAGACCTGACGATTTTGCTCCCCGATTTCAACATAGCGCCCCTCGATCTCTACGCTGTGTATCCGCCAGGAGCTACTTCAACCCTAAAAGTTAGAATGCTGATTGATTATCTGGTGAATCATTTGTGAAATCACGAAACTCTCCGCCGCCTGGAAGACAGGAATAACGGCAGAGACTAATGACTGTGATCACCATGCTGATGATAATGATGATAATGATGGTGATGACGGTGATGACGGTGATGATGGTGATGACGGTGATAACCATACTGCTGGTCGTGACAGTAATGACAATGATACTTGTGCTGATGATCGTGACCATGATGACGGTGATAACCATATTCAGGGTGGAAAATCCCTAAATTCACATGGCAATCGTGACAAGACCCGCTACTATGTTCCCGTCGCTATCACTCAACTCAGCAAGGAATTACACCCGTGCAGACCCATGAACTTTCTATAGATGAAATCTATGTCCCTGCCCCTAGGCGGAAAACTCTGAAAAAGGAGAAAGTTGAGGAACTTGCCGAAGACATTCTGGAAAATGGTCAATTGAGACCTATTCAAGTTCGCCAAGGAAAAGGACGATACGTTTTGATAGAAGGCTATCACCGGTTGGAAGCTTGTATCGCCCTAGGGGAAGAGAAAATAGCCGCTTATCTGGTGCAGTCAAAAAAATTCTAACGCCTGGTTTCATTACCCACATTTTTTTCCGGTAATTGGTCACAAGTTGCTGTTTTGATTATTGATCTGAAAAGACAACGGGATCAAAAAAGGATACTCTTCGATTAATTACTATTTGGATTGTGTCGCCAGGCGAAGTTGTATCTCATGTTGAATATCGAAAACCTGCATAAAAGCTACGCCACACCGCAGGGGCCCATACATGTCTTGACGGGGATTAGCCTGTCTTTGCAAGCGGGTGAAAGCATGGCGTTAATGGGGGAATCCGGCAGTGGGAAGAGCACCTTACTTCATTTGATTGCGGGCCTGGATGCTGCCGATACAGGTATTATCCAATTCAACAATCAAGACCTTACAAAATTTAATGACAATCAGCGCTCTTCCTTACGCCGGAAAAAGCTGGGATTAATCTTTCAACAGTTTAATTTGATCCCCAGCATGACAATTGCGGATAACCTGTCGTTTCAGGCCCGCTTGTCTGGCCGGTATGATCCTGTCTGGACACGAGAGCTCACCGAACGGCTGGGCCTTGAAACCCTCCTCAACCGGTACCCTGAGCAACTGTCAGGCGGTCAGCAACAAAGGGTTGCCATTGGGCGCACCCTTGCCAGTAAACCTGAAATAGTCCTTGCGGATGAGCCGACCGGCAATCTTGATGAGACAACAGGGGATGAAGTGCTCGCCTTGACCCTTGAACTGGTCGCTCAAACTCATTGCAGTTTCCTCATGGTTACGCATAGCAGCAGACTGGCGCACCGGCTAAAACATCTAGTGACCCTAAAGGGCGGCAAACTCATATGACCGAGGCGGTATGGTGCCTGCGCGCCCTTCTCAGCCATTGGCGGCGCAGTCCCTTTCAACTCTTTGTTCTCCTGTTGGGGCTCATGGTCGCCACAGCACTTTGGAGTGGCGTTCAGGCAATCAACAGCCAGGCCCGACAAAGCTATGATAAAGCCGCGAATCTTTTGGGTGAGAAGGACCTCTCTGCCATCAGTTCCGTCACCAGCCCGTATTTTTCCGACACGGCCTTTGGTTACTTGCGCCGTCTGGGATGGAACGTCTCCCCCATTTTGGAAGGGGAGATATCGGTCGATGGCAATCACTACCGGCTCATTGGTATCGATCCATTAAGTTATCCCGCGAATGTGACGACCCTTCCCATTGATAAAAAACAGGATGATCTGATCGCCTTTATTCACCCGGGTCGAACCATTCTTAATCCAGACACCTATGATAAAATTAGAACCACTGCTGAAAATTGGAAAACGGATAACGGCAAGCCCCTGCCTCCAGCATTGAAACAGGAGGCCATTCCGCCCAACCTGCTGATTGTCGATATAGGGATCGCACAAGGTCTGTTGGACAAACCGGGATTACTGTCAAAACTGCTGGTCAGCCCACTGCAAAACCGTGCGTCTTTGAATTCAGCGTCTCTTTCAGGTCTGAATTTACAACTCAGTTCGCCCTCTGAAACGGTGAGTGTTGATGGCCTGACAGAGAGTTTCCATCTGAATTTGACCGCCTTTGGGTTTCTCTCTTTCTTCGTCGGGTTGTTTATCGTCCATTCCGCCATTGGTCTTGCCTTTGAGCAACGGCGGAGCATGGTCCGCACCTTGCGCGCCTGCGGTGTATCAGCCCGGAAACTGGCCATGGTTATGCTCGGTGAGTTATTAATCTTTGCTCTTTTTGCAGGATCCATCGGCGTGATTGCTGGATATGGGATCGCAGCGGCCCTGCTGCCGGACGTGACCGCCAGTCTGCGCGGTCTTTATGGCGCCCAAGTCAGCGGTGAACTTTCCTTGCAACTCTCCTGGTGGTTTTTGGGTCTGGGCATGAGCGTCTTAGGCGCTCTCTTTGCGGCAGCCAGCAGTCTATATAAAGCCTACCGATTACCGGTCTTGGCACCCGCCGCCCCCAATGCATGGCGGGTGCAGCAGATCCTTTTGTTAAAACGTCAAGCTGCCGTCGCCCTCATCCTCTTTTTCTGTGCGGTTCTGCTGCCCCTTGTTTTTGGCGGATTGGTCAGTGCTTTTTTAATGATGGGCTGCCTGCTTTTGGGATCAGCACTCCTTCTCCCCTTCGTCCTCTCGCTTATTCTCAATTTGGGGC
>JAESPT010000131.1 GCA_016765515.1 Sneathiella sp.
TACTAGTGAAGATTGTCAAAGCTATGATGATCGGGCACAAATTGAACTTGGTTCTGAATGTGCGCATTGGATTACTGAAGGCGGCACAGTACGATGAGCAGACACCAAAGATTAAAGTGTTGCGTCGATCGATTGAGGCCACCACCCATAGCGGGCATTTCCGTACGCGATTAATTGATCTTTGTTTCTTAAGTCGGGAACGGAAAACCCATGTTATTCCCTTCCCATTCCTATCGATGTTTCAAACTTTTTTGCTAGTTTCCCAACGGTGACCCACTCATCTCCCTCGGTATCGAAAGACCCATCAAAGATAAAATGGTTGGTGCAACGGATAGCTGGCACAGGACTGTTTCACTAATGCCGGGGGTCGGGTGTCCTATATCGTAGAACGGAATATCTCTCACATCATCCCCGGAACCACCGTGATGTCCAAAACTTGTGAAACCATGGTCAGCCGTCACCAGGACTCGGTAGCCTTCGGCTTGCCAAAACGGCACTGATTTGGCCAATTCGTTGTCCGCATTCCAGGCTTGCTTGCAATACTCATCAGAGCCTCCGCCATATGCATGTCCGATCGCATCACAGCCAGAGGTATGCAACAAAAGGTAGTCAGGACTATTCCGGGCAATAAGCATACTTGCTTTATTCATCAAATCCGCATCGGAAGGGAGCATAAGATTAAAAGATGTATGGCCATGTTCTGTATAGAACCGACCGTGCTGAATGGTCAGGTCCGGGTCATCTACTTCCTGTCCGAAAATCGGATCATAGGGCGATTGGTTGTATAAGCAGGAAAATAAACTGTGCGCGACCGCTGCCGTCGTACGGTTGTGTTGTCGCGCGATGGAGAACACATTGCTCTTATCTGACAGTCGTACATTATCATTGCTGGTTATGCCATGCGTGTGGGGCTCCATTCCGGTATGAAGTGTTTCATAGATGGGCGCCGATAATGTCGGCAGCACAGCCTTCATCAGGTTTCGACGGGCTTTTCCGCCGGCACAGAGGCTTTCCAAAAATCCACAATATTGGGTTGCTGTCTGAAATCTCAATCCATCAATTACGACCAGGATAACTTTTTGATTTTTATGAATATTGTTCATTGGATCCACTATCCTACAAAGCATTCTCTATCTAACGGCACGTCTGCAAAACGCACACTGAATATTTCGGACATTAAATTTTTAGCTCTACCTGCTCTCACTCCAGTAGCGCTATGACGTCAATTCTGTCTGGTTGCCGCTGAATACTTCTCTAACGCGCCGAAAGAAAGAATACCACTGGACAATAATGTATGAATTCCATACGTTTTCTGTATGAAAAGATATTTTCAAAATGTAACGGGATCTCTCAATGCGTTATTGGTCTTGGAAGCCGCTGTTCGACATTCGAGTTTCACGAAAGCCAGTGTCGAACTATCGCTTACTCAGCCTACGGTAAGTCGGCATATTGCAACACTCGAGGCACGTCTGGGAAAACCACTTTTTTGGCGAAAAAACAACCAAATTCAGCCAACAAACGAAGGCAAGCAATTAGCAGAGGCCGTATCTATCGGGCTTGGACATACTGAATCCGTATGGCATCAATTATCGAAATTCACCCGTGATCGCGACTTGGTACTCGCCTGCACATATGGATTTGCTGATAATTGGATGCTTTCGCGGTCTACGCAATTGAAGGCTGTTTTAGAGGGCAAGCGCTTACGCATTGCCACCGCCGACTGGATGGAGAGCTTGGACATGGACCAGGTCGATATTGCCTTGGTCTGGGACTTGTCACTGGCGCCTGACCGACCCAGCATTCCGTTGTTTCCCGATGAAGCCTTTCCCGTTTGTAGCCCGGATTATCTGCGCCAAAACCCGAATATCGCTTCCGAGCCCAGTGCCCTCCTTGAAGCCAATCTCCTGGATTTCGATGTCCGCCATTCAGGCCAACTCACCTGGCCTATTTGGTTTGCCAGCCTCGGCATCGACGCTCAGGATCATGCCCAAGTATTCCAGTATGATGCCTATCCATTCTTATTGCGGGCGATTCAAGAGGGAGAAGGTGTTGCCCTTGGCTGGCGTTTTATGGTGGACCGAATGATCGCGGACGGATCGCTGGTAAAAGTCGGGCCAAACGTCGTTAATAGCGAGGCCGCTTACTATCTGCAATATCGGATGGAAGGTCCGCATTCTGATACCATTCAGGCAATTGTCGATTGGTTCCAAAATACTGTGGAAGAGCAAAAATACAGCCTTGCTAAGGTCGTGAAGTAAGGGGCGTATTCTCGTGAAAATGGACAGAAGGGAATATCGGATTTGAGCGCGTCGTAGCGTTTGAAATGCGGTTGTTCCCGTATATTGAAAATACGAGGTTAGGATTACCCTGCGTCGAGCATTATTGAGCGGAGAATAGCCCTGCATTTAATCGGTTTTACCTCCCAACGGCGTGATGACTTAATGTCCGCAGTTGGCACAATGATCTTACCCGTATTCGGTGGACGGTTTAAAAAGAACCGGTTGTCTGTCTTTCGAAGTCATCCGGGCTAATATTTCCAAGGTAACCATGGCGACGTTTTCGATTGTAGAATATTTCGATGTATTCGAATAGATCGGCACGGGCTTCTTCCCGTGTTCGGTAATGAACTCTATTGACACGCTCTCGCTTTAGGATGCCGAAGAAACTCTCTACGACTGCATTGAAGCTCCTATATTTGTCAATACTCGATTTTCAATGTTTCCGGCCTGCAAAGATGTCGGAATATTTCACGGACAATGTAGCGCTTGAGGCAACGTATTATTTCGCTTTTACTTTTTCCATCTTTGGTGCGTTTTCGAACGTAAGCAAGGGTAGGCTCATGACTTCTCATTCGGACAATCGCTACACGATATAAAGCAGCGTTTGCTTGTCGATTTCCACCTCTATTGAGCCTGAATCTGTGTGTTTTCCCGCTTGAGGCTGGGATCGGACAGACGCCACACAGTTTTGCCAACGCAGCTTCGGATCGGATGCGGCTTGGATTGTCACCAACTAACATTAGCATTTCTGCGATTGTCATGGTCGCAATCCCATGGGACATCAACAAGCTGGGAGCCTTAGCTTCAATGAGGGCTTTAAGTTCTTTGTCGTGTTCCAGGACTTCCTCATTTAACATCAGCCAGCGACGCGCCAATGAACGCATGGCAACTTTGGCCGAAGCTGTTGTAGAGGTGATTGGTCCCGGTCGAAACGCAGCAATAAGCCGGATCAGAGCTACTTTACCTTTGATCTGGTCGAGCTCATCACGCAACCCGGCAGGAGCATTGATAATCAGTGTTTTAAGTGTAACTATCGCCACGGAACGGCTTTTTACAGCTGTATCACGGGTAATCTTCAGGTGGCGGATCATTTCCACAGACCCGGTTTGAGTTTTAGGCGCGGCTATGGCCTGTCCACTGAGGACCGATCTTGCTGCCCCTTCTGCATCGAGACTATCATTCTTGCCGTGCTGGTAACGCAGCTGCCGATTTGGACGTGTTACCTCGATGACATTCAGCCCTAACGACATCAGATATCGTGACAGGCCTGCGCCGTAGGACCCCGTTCCTTCGACCCCAAATGCCAGGATTGAACCTAGTGACTGGGACCAGTTGCCCAATTCCTTGTAGCCCTTGGGATTGACAGGAACAGAAATCGCCCCTAGGCGTGCACCCTGTTGGTCAATCGCCACAGCGACGTGCTTAGACTTATGCGTATCGACGCCGATGATAATATTTGCGGTTCTAAAACCCGTTTCAAAAATAGACATTTGATCCCCTCCATGGTGATGCCCGAGCATCCGTTCAGAGAGGACAAGACTGTGAAGGGGCGTGCCCGTCAAGCTCCTATGAAGTCACATCTCGCCCGTTGCCAGGGCAACCTGATGGTCGACACGTCAACGCAATGACACGGAGTCAATCGTAACATGGGTCAGGCCATCAAGCCGCAGTAACATAATCACAATCATAGCAGTTGCCAGTACTGCTCATGGAGGCTGTGATGCCGTGTTTGTCGAGTTCATCGCGGAAATCATCGCTTGAATATTGGCCCCCACGATCTGAATGGTGGATCAGTGAGCCTGTCGGCCGACGGGCATCGACAGCCATCCGCAATGCATCAACGACCAGGTGTCGGCTCATCCAACGGCTCATCGACCAACCGACAATGCGGCGTGAGAACAGATCCATTACAACGGCAAGATACAGCCATCCCTGCCGCGTCGCGATATAGGTGATATCGCTCGCCCATCGTTGGTCTGGGCCATCCGCCGTGAAGTCCTGCTTCAGCAGATTATGGGCGACCCGGTGGGTCGGATCACGTTGCGTCGTCGTCCGATATCTCCGCTTGGGACAGCCTCTCAGTCGGGCTGAACGCATCAAGTGAGCAACCTTGTGACGCCCCACATTCACCCCTTCGGCCTTCAGTTCAGCGTAAACTCGCGGACTGCCATAGACCCCTTTGCTGGCCTCATGAATGCATCTGACCTTCTCTAGCAGTTCACGATCACGCCGCACTCGCGCACCCTCAGGGCGACCCAGCCAAGCGTAGTAACCGCTTGCAGAAACATCCAGAAAACGGCACATCAGACGAACCGGATAGTGATTGCAGCGCCGACGAATGCAGGCGTACCTCACTTCGACTGCTTGGCAAAGTACGCCGCCGCTTCCTTTAAGAAGTCCCGTTCTTTCTTAACCTGCGCTAGCTCACGCTTCAAAGCAGACACTTCCTGATCACGAGTGAAGCCAGTGCCGGGAAAGGCTTCTTTGCCCAACAACATCAACTCATCGCGCCATCGACGAAACTGGCGGGTGCTAACCCCCAATTCATCGCAAACAGCCTTGTCCGTCATCCCTTCCTCGCTTGCCCGTATAATTGCTTCGCGTTTGAACTCAGAACTGAAACGTTTGTATCGCTTCGGCTTTGTCATATAACACCTCCAAGCGCTCGGTACGCTTAAGTTTAGGTGTCCACGAAATCGGGGCAAGACCACGGAGCTGACATTAGACATCTTCCCTCAATGTCTCCTTCTGGCACTAAAGAGACTAAATCTTGGTCTTCAATTCACGCCCGCGGTAGCGTGGAAAGCGGAAGTGAAATCCACGGAACCGGAATTTCCATTTCTAATGTCCCTTACAAAGGCAGAGCGGACCAGTTACTGAAACCGCTTCATGGGCTCACTTTTGACCCAAAGCAGTCATTTTGAACGCTCAGATATCACGACATCAAAAAAAATTCGTCCTCACAGAAAATTTATATAAACAACAATATACGTTTTATATAATTAACAGTATGCGTGTTATTATTTGACGTTAAATCAAGGGCGCAGCTTTGTCCGTAAAGCCGCGATCACAAAATGCAGGTGTGGATAGAGGAATTGTAAATGCATAAAATTCTATCACTTTTTTGCATTTTAATTTTGACATCATCGCCCCTACAGGCGGATCAACTCAAAATAGCTGGAACTGAAATCCCTGGCCTATTAGATGTCGATGGTAAAGGGCCTTATAATATCTTGTTTGATGCAATAGCAGCTGACAGTGGTTTAGATATAAAGCTTTACCCTATGCCATTAGCGCGCTCAGTTTATGCCTATAATTCTGGAAACTATGATGGCTTTTTCCCAGCAACAATTTCATTGGTACAAATAAAATCCCTAGAAACCATTCCTTTTAATCGCGTGAAAGCACTAATCTTTACGGCTCCAGGAACCTTACCGATAAGGTCAATTGAGGAAATAAAAGGCCTGAGTGTTGGTATACTGCGAAGTTTCACATATCCTGATATTATCAAAAAAGCCTCATTCAATGCCCTTCTGGTTAAAAATGAAGAACAGAGTATTAAGATGTTGCTTCGAGGCAGACTGGATGCTTTTTTTGGCCTAGTACCGGATGTTTATTTAGCGCTTCAAAAGTTGGAGGGGAATATTGAGTTGAGTGTTGATAAGTCAGTCAACTA
>JAESPT010000132.1 GCA_016765515.1 Sneathiella sp.
GTGATCTGGAATATTGAAGCGGGCCTGAAGTTAAGTATGGAGGATATTGTACAAGCCTGGCGGGATCAGGGAGCGCTCTATGCGCGCGTCGCCACATTTTTTGAAACCTATGATCTCTTGGTAACGCCGACCGTTATGGTGCCAGCCTTTGATCATACTATTCGATCCTTATCTGAAGTAAACGGCGTACAGTTTGATAATTACATTGCCTGGTTGGCCATGACATATCTGCTGACCATCACAAACTGTCCTGTTATTTCAATCCCTTGCGGTGTCACTAAAACGGGCCTTCCTGTCGGATTGCAAATCATGGCGCCTCCACACCGAGAGGATCTGGTGCTAAAAGCAGCGGCGGCATTTGAGAAAAGGCATGATTATTCAACACGGGTCCCCGTGGATCCAAAAGCAGGGATTTAAGGAAAAATATTGCACTTGAGCCCTTTAGAGCATACATGGTGCATTATTAATGAAAATGCGAGGGGGACCAGACTGTGATTCAGGCTATTGGCAAGGCTATTGCCCAATTGAGCGATCCAAAATTTCGATCAGTGATCCTGAAATCACTGCTAATCGCATTAATCACCCTTGTTCTGTCCTTTATGTTCATATTGCAATTAACAGGGCTTATTCCTCAATCCGATTGGGATTGGGTCAATTCGATTGTTGGTTGGTTGAGCGGTTTCGGCTCCGTCTTAATCGCTCTTTTTCTCTTCCCGCTGACCATGAGTGCCGTGATTGGCATTTTTCTGGATGATATTGCGGATGCAGTGGAAGCCAAACACTATCCCAATGACCCGAAATCGCGGGATATCCCCCTCTGGTCAAGTATTTGGGATTCTCTGAAATTCTTTGCTGTGATTATTCTGTGTAACCTACTTGCGCTGCCACTGTATCTCATTCCCGGCGTGAACCTGTTCGTCTATTATATTTTGAACGGGTATCTGTTAAGCCGCGAATTTTTCCAACAAGTGGCTATCCGTCATCATGAAACCAATGAGGTCAGCAAGCTTCGTAAGATCGGGAGTATGGAAATATTCTTAACGGGTGTCGCCATTGCATTTTGCATGACCATTCCTGTTTTGAACCTGATCGTACCGATCATCGCAACGGCGACGATGGTTCATTTGTATAAGAAAAGAGCAAACACCGGAGCGGCGTCAACCGCTGTGAATGTTGTATGAAGCACTTGCTAAGAGATTTTTTGCCTCTATTGATAATTCTTTTTGTCGCCGGCTGCGGCGCAACGACCAAGTCTGCATCGGTTAAAAGTATAATAACCGAACCCGTTGCAAAGACAGAGAAAGTGGAACCGGTTGTTGCGGCCCTTCCACAAAAGGTCATTGAAGAGACTGAGAAAGAGGAGCCTCATCACGATATTCCGGTGCCGCGCGTGAAAATTCCGGAGGTCTCTGTGTTGATGGGCAAGTCTACCAATGAGATTGAACAGGTCTTCGGCAGACCGGTTTTGCAAAGAAAAGATAAACCTGCTGAAATTTGGCAATATCTGACCAGTGAATGCGCCCTGCATCTGGTTTTTTATCCGTCAAAAACAGAAGAGGGTGATGCTCTAACCGTTCAACATGTTTCGATGAATGAACGTAAAGCTGCTGTCGGGGCAGATTCTCACAGATGTTTCGGTAGCCAACTTCGTAAAGTCGGAGATGACCGCATTCAGGCGCTGGGATAGAGTTTGATCAGACGAGCGTTGTTTTTCCTTTGAAACTGCACAGATCTTCCACAATGCATTTGGCACAATCAGGTTTGCGGGCTTTGCAAATATACCGGCCATGCAAAATCATCCAGTGATGAGAATGGCGTAAATATTCTTTGGGGATGCGTCTCGCCAATTTTTTCTCAACTTCAATAGGCGTTTTTCCTGTTGCCATCCCCGTTCGATTACCCAGGCGAAAAAGATGTGTATCCACGGCAATTGTCGGTTGGCCAAAGGCAATATTTAGCACAACATTAGCGGTTTTTCGTCCAACACCAGCAAGCTTTTCCAGTTCTTCGCGTGTTTGCGGAACCGCGCTGTTATGGTCCCGGATCAACGCTTCACAGAGTTTGATGACATTCTTGGCTTTGGTTTTATATAAACCGATGGATTTCACATAATCGCGAACAGTCTCCTCCCCGAGTGCAAACATTTTTTCAGGCGTATCTGCAATCGCGAATAGAGGACCTGTCGCCTTGTTCACGCCCACATCCGTCGCCTGCGCGGACAAAACAACGGCAACAAGCAAAGTGAAGGAGTTTACGTAATCCAGCTCTCCCTTAGGGTCTGGATTGGCGGCACTCAACCGTCGGAAAAATTCGGTTATATTTTCTTTTTTCATAATTATGTATTGGCATAGACGTACCAGTTGCGCAATGCTGATTTAGTCAGAGTGAAACAAGATCTGTGAGATCGGTTGAACCCATGAAAAGAATGAAAAATGAAATTCATGAGAAAACAAATTTCTCACTTGTTCTTCATCCCCACAGAAGTCTGGGTCCTCATGCTTTTCTCTTTCTGATGATATTTATCAATTTGATTGGTTTTAGTGTTGGATTGGCGTTCCTGTTAATGGGAGCATGGCCCGTCCTGGTTTTTTTTAGTCTTGTCAGCCTGTTTGTCTATTTTGCGTTCAAATCGAACTACCGGGCAGGTCTGCACCGTGAAATTGTTGAAATCTATGAAGATCAGCTCAAGATTCGTTCAATTTCGCCCAATGGTCAGGAAAGAAGCCGTGGATTACAGGCCTATTGGTCCAGGCTTGAAATTTCAGGTGGCAAACTGCTGGTCTTCTGTAAGTCGGAGACTATTGAAATCGGAAAGTTTCTGATCGAGGACGAAAAAGAGCAAGTGAAGGAAGCCCTCACAGTCGCTCTTTTTCGTTATCGCAATGGAGCTGCGTCCTAGGTCCTGACTCTAGTCTCCCAGACCCAGAACATCCATCATATCATAGTTGCCAGCCGGTTTTTCCTTTGCCCAAAGGGCGGCGCGGACTGCACCCCTTGCGAAAATCGCTCTGTCTCCAGCCTTATGTGTAATTTCAATAATCTCGTTTTCTGCGGCAAATAGAACAGAATGATCCCCGACAACATTGCCGCCGCGCAAGACGGCATAACCGATATCGCCCCTTTTGCGCGCGCCAGTTATCCCGTCGCGCCCGCGGTCCGCAACCGTATCATGGTCAACCCCTCGTCCTTCGGCCGCCGCTTTACCCAATAAAAGGGCGGTTCCGGAAGGTGCGTCCACTTTGTGTCGATGATGCATTTCGAGAACTTCGATATCAAAATCTTCATCAAGAATAGCCGCGACTTTTTTTGTGAGCTGAGCCAGCAGGTTGATGCCAAGGCTCATATTGGCCCCTTGTACAATAACGGCTTGTTTTCCTGATTGTGTTATTTCTGTTTGCTCTTCCTTGGAGAGGCCCGTTGTGCCAATGACGTGAATTTTTCCTGCCTTGGCGGCAA
>JAESPT010000133.1 GCA_016765515.1 Sneathiella sp.
ATTTATGACGCCCTGCTCCGTGATTTTGATACGGAAAAACCAGTTATCTCCGCCATTCAGGGTCATGCGATCGCCGGCGGTATGGAAATCGTACAGGGCACCGATATCCGTGTTGCTGCGCCTGCTATTAAACTGGGAGTTCAGGAAGTGAAATGGGCTATTTTTCCGGGCGGTGGATCAACGGTACGATTGCCCGTGCAACTCCCTTACGCTAAGGCCATGGAACTGCTGCTGACCGGAGAGACAATCCCGTCAGAAGAAGCGCTTGCTCTGGGCTTCCTCAATTATGTCGTACCTGAACAAGAAGTTCTGAATAAAGCCAGGGAAATCGCCCTTAAAATTGCCGCTAATGGTCCCATAGCCGTGAAAGCAATCCGTGCTTCTGCAAGAGCCTGCCTTGGTCTGGAGGAAAAAGAAGCGCTGCGCCTAGAAAACAAATTCTCCGGCCCGGTTTTTCAAACAGAAGATGCCCGCGAAGGTCCCCGTGCCTTCAAGGAAAAACGCAAACCGGTGTTTAAAGGGCGCTGAATGCAGGTGGTTAATTCCAATATGCGGCGACTTGCCACACTGATTATGAAGGCTACTTCCTTTACATAAGGGGAGTAAGCTCGCTTAATGTGGATAAAGGAATTTCAGATGGTTTCTGAAACAGCACATGACTTGGACATTCATATCCAGCCAAAAGATTTCAGTGATCGCTTCGCCTATGCTTTTGTAAGACTCCTCCGTTTTTTCGCCGATCTCGTCTTTCGCAAAAGATATGGCCACCGGGCCGTTGTCCTTGAAACTGTAGCCGCTGTTCCGGGCATGGTTGGCGGTTTGCTCCAGCATCTTAAATCCATTCGTCATATTCGCGATGATCATGGCTGGATAAAGACGCTTTTGGAAGAAGCGGATAACGAGCGGATGCATTTGATGACCTTCGTTCAAATTGCGCAACCCTCCTTGTTCGAGCGCCTTCTGATTATGACGGTTCAGGCAGTTTTCTATAACTTCTTCTTTTTCCTGTATCTTTTCGCTCCGAAAACCGCTCATCGTGTTGTCGGTTATTTCGAAGAAGAAGCGGTGATCAGTTACACACGCTATTTGGAAGAAATTGATGCCGGGCATCATGAAAATGTTCCGGCCCCACAAATCGCCATCGATTACTGGAACCTCCCTGCGGATGCCAAGTTGCGGGACGTGGTCCTGGTCGTACGTGAAGATGAAGCCGGTCACCGGGACGTTAATCATCAATTTGCCGATGAACTGGCATCAAGCGTTCCAGAAGCTGCTCGTTAAGAATTTAGCGTTGAGGCATCGCGCACAAGCTTTACCTCAACAGCTTCTTTTAGCGGGAGCAGAGTATCTGCCCACGGTTCATCCGACATGCTCGCGATTTGTTTGGTAATATGCTCGTTCCACCATCGTCGAAGTGACAGCAGGTCATCAAATTCAAACTGTTGTTCTCGCCAGATTTTATCAGAAGCATAGGTTAGGATATCAACTGGATAGCCCACGTCGACAGAACTGACCCGTGTTGAATCAAACGCAATATACGCCGCCTTCAACACGGTGGATAAAGGGGTCTCCCAATTTATCACACGATCGAGAACCGGCTTGCCGTAGGATGTAGATCCAATGGAAATATGAGGCGCCCTTTCATTCACCTCTATCCAGTTTCCTTCCGGGTAGATAAGGAACATCTTGGGTTCTTTATCCTTTTTCATTTGCCCGGCAACAATTGTGTGCAGATCAAAATACAATCCCGAAGTCGTTAAATACTCCTTATCTTCAACCATGACTTTTCTGAGACAGGCGGAATAGACGTTCACAAGATCCAGCATCTTATCAGGATGGGCATTCTCCTCTTCCTCACACGCCAGTTCAAAATAAGCGACCGCCTTGTCCCTCAAAGACCGTAATCCGGATGTCATGAGACAGACTTGCGTTTCATCCGTTGAAAACAAGCTGACTTTGCGGGCGCTGGAAACCTGATTTCCACTTGTGATACGCCCGTCAGCCAGACAAACCATCCCGTCTCTCACTTTTATTCCCAAACAATATGTCATGTTCTCACCTGCTACATTCTCAGAAATTTACCTTTTATAATACAACTAAAGTAGTAATTATAATTTGCTAATACAAAAGAAAAATACTATTTTATGAAAATGGTGTTGAAAATGATTTTCTCACCCAAACTAGGAGCAATTCTCAATGACAGAAAAACAATATTATTCAGAATCAACGCAACAAAAACAACGTCAGGAATTATACTATTTGCAACAACAGCAACGGCAGGAATATCAGCAGCTACAACAGCAACAGCGCCAGGAAATTCAGTATCTGCAGCAGAAACAACAGCAAGAATATGAACAAATGTCTGACCGCCAGAATGAGTATTATTCGGAAGACAAATAATTTGAAAGCTCCCTGATAAAAAAAGTTATCTCTTAGTTTATTTATACTCCCTGCCCCCCCGCAGGGAGCTTTTTATCAAGATATCTCCCTCTAAAAACCTTCTTATGGCAACAGGGTTTCTGCCCACGGTTCATCAGACATACTGGCAATTTGTCTGGTAATCTGCTCGTTCCACCATTTTCTAAGAGAGAGTAAGTCGTCAAATTCGAATTGCTGCTCCCGCCAGACCTGATCAGAAGCATAGGTGAGAATATCGACAGGATACCCCACATCAACAGCACTGACACGCGTGGAATCAAACGCGATATAGGCTGCTTTTAACACCGTTGATAAGGGGGTCTCCCAGGTAATTACACGGTCAAGCACCGGTTTACCGTAGGATGTTGATCCAATGGAAATGTGAGGCGCTCTCTCATTGACCTCTATCCAGTTCCCTTCCGGATAAATGAGGTACATTTTGGGCGCCTGATCCCGTTTCATCTGCCCGGCAACAATTGTATGCAGATCAAAGTACAAGCCAGATGAATTCAGATATTCCTTATCTTCGTCCATAACCTTTCTGAGGCACCTGGTATAGAGACTGATAAGATCAAGCATTCTTTCTGGATGGGCATTCTTTTCGTCCTCACACGCCTCCTCAAAATAGGCAACAGCCTTATCTCTCAAAGACCGCAATCCAGACGTCATGATACAGACCTGCCGTTCATCGGTCGAAAATAAACTGACTTTCCGAGCGCTGGACACTTGATTTCCACTTGTGATGCGACCGTCTGCCAAACAAAGCATCCCGTCTTTCACCTTTATTCCCAAACAATAGGTCATGTTTTCACCTGTCAGAAATTGTGTGAACCGTTACGTTGAATATGAAAAATACTGCATATATAAATTGATAATATTAGTAATATAGTGTTTAATGGGGCGAGTGATGAAAATGCCTTCTTCACTCGAGCAAAGGGACATTCCAAATGGCAACAACCCCTAGAATCGAAGAAGTGGAACAACAACAACAGCGGCAGGAATTGCAATTTCTACAACAATCCCAGAAGCAGGAATTTCAGACTTTGCAACAACAGCAACGTCAAGAAATTCAGCAGATGCAACAACAACAACATCAGGAAATGATACAGCTTCAAGACCGTCAAAAAATTGAATTTTCACAAAAGTGCGTTCAAAGTTATCCTGAAGGCTCTTCTCAAAGCAAATAAGCGGACGATCTAAAAAGAAAAAGCGTTGTCTCTTAGTTTTTTTCATGCTCCCTGCTCTGCGGGGAGCTTTTATTTGAAGCGCCCTTTATTTTCAGCTGAACAACACTGTAGCGTTTTATTCTTCATTAGAAAATTGACCATAACTTTGAAATTTTTCAAGAATATGGTCCATCTCCCTCTCCGCAATCATGTTACCGCCGCCCAACTGCAAAACACGCCAGTAAATCTCGCAAAGCTTCTCCACCTCAACACTTTTTCCTTAACTAATTAATCAACACAATCAATGCCCACAAAAAAGCTGATAAGTACTGTTTAAAAAAATTTGTGATAGGTCAGTTTGCCCATCTCATTCCACGACAGATCACCAAGCTCTCGGTATGTTATTTTGACAATTTTATTGTTTTCAACTTCACATGTAACGCGATTACGTTCACGACTTTGTTCAAGAAATGGGAGACGTTTATCAGGTGCTTTGGATTTTTCCGAACCATAAACCAGCCATCTAACCGCAAAATCAATAACATAACGGGAGTTCTTATCTAGATCTTTATCCAACACACCGAAATCAAGAACTACCGCTTTAGACAATTGTCTAAATTCATGGCGGCGGGCGCTGAAAAAGGCTTCACGGCACACCTCATATGCAGAAATATAATAACCATGACGTATGCTCTTCACAATGGTTCTGTTTTGAGAGACTTCGCAAGTTACAGCGAATTGTTGTTTGCCGTACCCGCACATACCATAAACTGTTGCCTTGAGATCTGGGGAACTTGACGTCACATTGACTGTGAGACCAGACATCGCAACACAGGATCTTTTTTCTCCGTCAACAATCACTCCTTTCCATGTGCTATTACTGCACATTCGATGAGCTTTATATTGTGATTTATACCAATCCGTCGGCGTCGGATTAGGCAGGCCGCGATGTGCGAGATCGCTAGATATTCGGTCGCACCCAGCCAATAATACAACTGGGAAAACCGCACACCAAACTAGGCGGCGAAATAATGAAGCGTTCATAAGGGTTTTAATAATTACCATGGCAAACTACTCCTTCACAACTACTATACCGCTGCCAATAGGGGCCGGTTGTAAGCTCTTGACTTTCTAACCGTTAATCGGCATTTCCCAGATACTCTCAATACTCAACAAAATCATAAATGGTTGCACCGTTTATAATAGTATTCATTTAATTCAACCACCGGACACCACAGTTTTTGACGACTTGGCGGTGTCATTTACGTCTTCATAACCGCCAAGACAACTAAAATACGATTGATGAAATTGCCTCGTCATGCCGTACTTTCTGTTTCTGTCGGTACCGTCGTAAGAATTATTGGGGTTGCGTGCGAAATGGGGGTATTAGAAACGCTTTGGATTTTCAGCTGAACAACACCGTAGCGTTTTATTCTTCCTTTGAAAATTGGCCATAACTTTGAAATTTTTCAAGAATATGATCCATCTCCTGATCCTCAATCAGGTTACCGCCGCCCAGCTGTAAGACACGCCAGTAAATCTCGCAAAGCTTTTCTACTTCAACCGCCATGGCAAGCGCCTGTTTTAAATCTGCGCCAACAGCAATCATTCCATGATTAGCCATCAGGCAGGCGTTACGGTCCTGCATTGCTGTGATCACAACGTCTGACAATTGCTGAGTACCAAACGTATAATACGGCGCACACCGGATGGTTTTTCCGCCGGCAACTGCGATCATATAATGAAACGGTGGTATCTCTTTCCCCAGACACGCTAAGGTGGTCGCAAATGTGGAATGGACGTGAACAATGGCTCCGACGTCTTCACGTGCCCGGTAGATATCCTGATGGAACCGCCATTCACTGGAGGGCGTGCGCACCCCGGAGGCCTGCCCGTCCAATGTCATGGACACCATGTCTGCGACCAAACAGTCCTCATAGGGCATGCCGGATGGTGTGATCAGATACCCCGTCTGATGACGAACACTGACATTACCCGCTGATCCCTGATTGATGCCAACGGTGTTCATATCGCAAGCTGTCGCCAGCAAGTCCTGAGCCAGTGTGAGATCCAAAT
>JAESPT010000134.1 GCA_016765515.1 Sneathiella sp.
ATCGGTATGATCTTGATAATTCGGATGAGGCCCCCCTAAATCTTACGCCCGATGCTCCAAAAGATTTTCACCCTCTCGGTCTATCCCTTTTTCAGGATGATGCCGGACGGGAAACACTGATGGTCATTAACCGGCGATCCCAAACACCGTCACGACAAAAACCAAATCAGATCATACTCTATGACTGGATCAATGGTCAGCTCATTCAAAAACGTGTTGTGGAAGGCAAAGGGCTTATCGCCCCTAATGATCTGGTGGCAATTGGGCATAATCGTTTCTATGTTACCAATGATCATGGGTATGAAGAGGGCTTGTTGGCCGCTATAGAGGAATACTTGCCTATGCCGGTAGGGATGGTTAGCTATTTTGACGGAGAGGCCTTCAGAAGCGTCGCTGACGGTTTTTCATTTGCCAATGGGATCAATCAGTCTCCGGATGGATCAAAAATTTATGTCACGGCCACGGTTGGTCAATCGCTGAGTATTTTTGAACGGGACCGGATAAATGGATCTCTTACGCTGATAAAGGATATAGATTTAGAGACTGGTCCGGACAATATTACTCTGGATGATCAGGGTAACCTGTGGATCGCTGCTCATCCACAACTTCTCAGTTTTATCGGTTATGTCGGGGATGAAACAAAATACACTCCCAGTCAGATTTTCAAGCTTCTTCCAGGCATTGGCGGCCAACTTATTCCACAAAACGTTATGGTTGATGCGGGAGATCTCATATCTGGAGCCTCCGTTGCCGCTGCCATTGGAAATCGGTTTTTAGTTGGTGGTCCCTATGAAGAGCAATTTCTCGACTGCAGTCTCTAATAAAATTCCGTGATTTTGTTATTTTTTTGTCAGTTTCAATTCGATGCGCCGGTTCCTCAGGAACGCGATCTCGTCGTCTCTGGGATCAAGAGGCTGGAATTCACCAAACCCTGTCGGTGCGAGCCGATGTGGCGGTACGCCATGGGCGATCAGGAACTTTGTGACAGACAGTGCTCTGGCCGTGGAGAGTTCCCAGTTGGAAGGGAACCGAGCCGTATTAATCGGTTGCTTGTCTGTGTGACCATCCACTCTCAGGACCCAGTCAATATCGGTCGGTATAGAGCGCGCGATTTCAACAAGTGTTTTCGCAAATGTTTCCATATTCTCTCGTCCCTGTACCCCCAGTTCAGCTTCGCCTAAGCCGAACAAGACTTCAGATTGAAAGACAAACCGATCGCCGACAACACTAATTCCGGGACGGTTTTTCAGGACTTTTCTGAGTTGACCAAAGAAATTTGATCGATAGAGCTGTAGCTCCTGAACTTTCTGCGCAAGAGCGAGGTTTAGTCGTTTTCCCAAATCTGCGATTTGTGTTTTTTGCTTCTTGTCTTTCTCTTCCGAGATTTCTAATGCCGCTTCAATTCGGGCAAGTTGCTCTCGAAGAGCATTTATCTGGGCATTGAGAAGAGTGACCTGCTGTTGAGCTGCACTTGAAATTTTCTCTTCATCCGTCAAGTCATCCTGTGTTTGGAGATAAAGAGCTTGTAGCTCAGAGAGCCTGATTTCTCGTTCCTTGATATCTTTCTGGGCAAGTTGCGTTCTTTCAGATTCGTCCGCCAGTTTGGCTTCCAATTCTTTGCTTCGATCGCGAATTTGTCCAATTTCAACGTCTTTCTCAGCAAGTTTGGTATTCAGGGCTCCAACACTCTCTTCCAGTTCTTTTTGGACTTTTCTCAACGCCTCAATATCGCGCCTTAAAAGCTCCATTTCTTTGAGGTTTGCTGCAATCATTTCCTGATCAACAATATTTTTGTCTTCCGCTTGCTTCAGTGCGCCTTCAGCCTCAGCGATTTTTTCATTCTGTTGACGTAAAAGTACAATGAGCTTATCTCGTTCGCCTTCCGCGTCCAGTGCCCTGGACGTGAGTGTATCAAGGCGGATAATGGCATTGTCCCGATCCAGATTGGATTGTAATAGACTGATGTTCAGGCCCACAAGATCCTGCTCTAACTCTGTATTGGCTTGTCGTTCCAGTGAGAGAAGGTCGGCCAGTTCATTGACTTGTTGGTTGAGTTTTTCGAGTGCCGCGTCGCGTCCTGAGAGGGCTTGAGACAAGAAGAATTGCGCCAGAACAAAGACGACCAGAAGAAAAATAATGACAAGCAGTAATGTTGTCAGGGCATCAACGAAACCCGGCCAAATTTCATAATTGGCGCGTTGTCCGTTACGTTTGCGAGCCATTCGTTTCCCCTGTACGCGACTTAATTACGGCGATCTTCTTCGGCAATTGCCGCGATCGTACGTGTCAAAAGTTTGATGTCACTTCGAATTTCCTGAGTAATTTGATTTCGGCCGTCCGCTAGGTCTTCCAGCATGCGAGCCATATAGACATCCAAATTTCGTAGATGATTACGACTTGCTTGATCAAGACCTCCTTGTTCCTGGACCTGAACCATTCGTTGAAGGACGGGTTTTAATTCCAGCTGGCCTTCTACCAGCTTGACCATAAGATCTTGTTCCGCCCTCATTTGATCGGTAAGTGCCGCAAGCTTTTCACTCACTGAAATCATGGCACTCTCCCCGGAATGACGTCGGTCTTCACTTCGGGCGAGGGTTCGCTGGAGACTATCCAGACTTTCTGCCGTTTGTTCGAGAAGGGCGCTGACATAAGCTGGAACACTGTGGTCTCCGTCGGCAATACCAACGGGTCCTGCCGAGGTAAAACGGGTAATGGATGTGAGCCATTCTTCCAAATCTGTATAAAAGCGATTTTGTGCCTGTCCGGCCTGCATATCCAGGAAACCCAGGACAAGGGAGCCTGATAATCCAAACAAAGAGGAGGAAAAAGCCACTGCCATGCCGGCTAATGGTTTCTCGAGGCCTTGCTTCATTTCATCAAAGACTTTAGAAAAATCTCCACCGCCGACATTCAAGGTTGAAATGGCTCCGCCGATAGAATCCACAGTTTCCAATAAACCCCAGAATGTTCCAAGAAGCCCCAGGAAAATGAGGACGTTGATCATGTATCGTGATATGTCTCGGCCCTCCTCCAGTCGGACGCTGACACTGTCCAGAAGAGTATTCATCGAAATGGCTGTCAATCGCAAGGGACCTTTGCTGTCTCGAATTATTGTCGCAAGCGGAGAGAGGAGAACAGGGGACGACTGCAGGGAAAACCC
>JAESPT010000135.1 GCA_016765515.1 Sneathiella sp.
GCGAAACTGTTTTTTGCTCATAAGCTCCCGAACGCCGTCTCCAAGCGCCTGCTGTTCCGCTTTCACTTTGTCAAAACCGTATTCTTCCGTTTCCTTCATGACATCGCGGAATTTGCGAAGCGCGTCGGTTGGCAGGGTGGCGTGATAGGCATGTCCACCATTCTCATAAGCTTGCATAATCTGAAACCACTTTTTCAAATCACAGGCAAAACTGCTGCTTGTCGTGGTCTCCATGACAGAACACGCCTGCTGGCTTAACAGAACCAATCCACTACACGGAGAAGCGCTCCATCCTTTTTGCGGCGCGCTGATCAACACATCAACTCCCACCTCTTTCATATCCACCCAGATGGTACCGGAGGCAACGCAATCGAGAACGAACAGCCCGCCAACCGAATGTACGGCTTCAGCAACCTCTTTCATATAATCATCGGGGAGAATAATACCGGACGACGTCTCCACGTGGGGGGCGAAAACAACAGCTGGTTTTTCTGACTTAATTGTCGCAACCACTTCTTCAATCGGTGCCGGCGCGAAAGCTGCTTGCCGCCCTGTTTCATGTTGCCGGGCTTTTAACACCGTTGAACTTGCAGGGATATCGCCTGCCTCAAATATCTGGGTCCAGCGAAAGCTGAACCAGCCATTGCGAAGGACGAGTGTTTTCTTGTTTGCCGCAAACTGACGCGCCACCGCTTCCATCGCATAGGTTCCACCGCCGGGGATAATAGCCATGGCTTCTGCGCTGTAGACTTTTTTCAAGGTGGAGGAGATATCCGTCATAACCTCTTGAAAATTTTGTGACATGTGATTGAGGGAACGATCTGTAAACACCACAGAATATTCAAGCAATCCATCCGGATCCACATCAGGCAACAAACCGCTCATTTTATTCTCCTCCGCTTTAGTTCTTCTTCTGACTCACACCTATTGAAGTAAGGCGAAAAGTACAAGGGAGAAGTTTGGATATTCCGAATGACGGGATCAAAATATCAATTTCACAGGGACACTAATCTTGGCTGGATTTTTCCACATAAATTAGAGTAAGCTTTTATAAAAGAACGTTCGAATTGAACAGGGGGCACCGATGATTAATCAAAATAACAAAATTCGGATCGGTATGGTTCTCTTCCCCAATTTGACTCAACTGGATCTGACCGGCCCCTATGCGGTGCTGGGGAATGCCCCGAATGTTCAATTGGATTTGTTGTGGCATCGGCTGGAACCGGTGCATGACGCCACCGGCTTTGTGCTAACACCAACGAAAACATTTGAAAGTTGCGGTGCTTTGGATGTGTTGTTTGTCCCGGGCGGTCCCGGCCAGTTGGAGGCTATGGAAGACCAATTGCTTGTGAATTTTGTCAGACAAGCAGCGGTCAATGCCCGATATATTACATCCGTGTGTACCGGATCCTTCCTATTGGGGGCTGCAGTGCTCCTCAAAGGAAAATTGGCAACCAGCCACTGGATGGTTGTTGATCAGTTGAAACATCTGGGGGCGACTCCTATTCACGATCGCGTTGTTGAAGATGGCAATGTCATTACAGGAGCAGGTGTAACCTCCGGCATTGATTTTGGATTAATCCTCGCCGCCAAACTCTTTGGCGAGGAAACCGCTAAATGTATGCAGCTGGGAATGGAGTATGATCCGGCGCCGCCGTTTAACAGCGGATCAATTTCCACAGCGAGCAATGAGACAATTGCAACCATGGTCGAACGGGGCAAAGACTTGACAGCGACGCGTCTCGAGGCGGTCAAACGGGTTGGCCAATCCCTGCGATAAGGCCCCGCCCCTCATCTACTATCCGTTCATGCTGGGAATTAAATCAGTCTGCTATTTGGCAATCTTGCGAAGCAGATCAAGAACGCGATCCAATTCATCTTTGTCATTAAAATAATGGACCGAAACCCGGACCATGTTGGGAAGTTGACGCCGTGTTGCATCGATGAGGGTGCTGAAAGGTGTGGTGACACTGACATTGATACCGTCCGCTTTTAAGCGCTCTTTCACAGTCTCCGCCTCCAGACCGTCAAGAGCAAATGAAATAATACCGCATTGCACCGGACAGTGGGTATGCACGAATACACCGTCAATCAAACGAAGCTGGGAGCGAAAGTAATCAGCAAGCTCGGTTATGCGCGCTTCAATATTTTCCAGTCCAATATCCAGCGCATAGTCGATGGCCGCGCCCATACCAATTTTGGCCGCATAGTTATTTTCCCAGTTTTCAAAACGCCGGGCATCTTTGCGCAAAACATATTCATTCTCACTCACCCAATCCGCCGAAAACAGATCGATCATCGGGGGATGCAGGGTTTCAATGACCGATGACTTTACATATAGAAAACCGACACCGCGGGGGCCTCGAAGATATTTCCGTGCCGTGGCGGACAATATATCACAGTTGATCTTTTCCACATCCAGCGGGATTTGACCTGCAGACTGACAGGCATCCACCAGATAGAGAATATCATGCTTGCGAGCGATCTCGCCTATTTCGGCGATGGGATTAACAAGGCCGCTGTTGGTTGGAACATGGGTGATAGAGATCAATTTCACCCGATGGTCAATCATATGTTCCAGCGCTGCCAGATCAAGAATACCGTTCTCACCACTGGGAATAATATCGATGGACACGCCCTTTTCTTTCGCTATCTGCAGATAAGCCAGATAATTGGACGCATATTCCGCTTCTGCGGTAAGGATGCGGTCTCCGGGCTTAAAGGGTATAGCGTAGAAGGCCATTGACCAACCAACTGTGGCATTCTCGACAATCGCCACTTCACTGGGCTGACAATTGATCAGGGTTGCAACAGAGGTATAAACCGCTTGTATTTTTTCAGCCTCTCTGTCCGACGCTTCATATCCACCGATTTCGGCCTCCAGATTGAGATGATCGACCTGCGCTTTAAGGACAACCGCCGGCATGAGGGATGACCCGGCATTGTTAAGATGAATAACGTTCTTTTTCCCAAGTGTGTCATTAAACACTTTTGTCTCAACGATGGGCATGGTGACTGCTTTCAGCGCGGGGTTTACAGATTTTATTATTTACGATCCTCATTGGATCACACATATCCAGGACTGCACAAACGATATTTGGGGTCTAGTGACTTTACAAAATGTAAAGTATAATCAGATAAACCAACCCTACGCGAGCCAAGATATGAAGCTGCCTCCCCTCACCGCCCTGCGTCATTTCAATGCTGCGGCAACTCATTTGAGTTTCAAAGTCGCGGCGCAGGCGTTATGCGTCAGCGAAGGGGCGATCAGCAGACAGATAAAACTTCTGGAAGATCATTTTGGCACTCGTCTGTTCGAACGTTTATATCGCGGTGTAAAACTGACCGAAACGGGTCAAAGACTGCATACAGTCACGGATTCCGCTTTTCATCAGATTGCCGACATTTCTCAGGAAATACTGAATATAGACTCACACCTTAACCTGTCTGTAACGACCAGTTTTGCAATTCGCTGGCTGATGAAACGGCTGAAGGACTTTGAAAAAGAATATCCACATATTCCCATTAATTTGCAGGCGGTAACAGACCCGGACCGTCTGATAGGGGGACACTTTGACGCCAGCATCCTCTATCTTCTGGGAAATCCGTTTAACAAATCCACTCCAGTTCCGCCCAACAGTGATCGGGTGATGATTGAATGGCTGTTACCCGTATGCGCGCCCTCAATGCTGAGCAAAGCTGGCCCTCTCCCGCAATCCGACATTCACCGCGCCCGCTTAATATTTAATGAACCGACGGGAAGAGACTGGCGAAGCTGGATCAAGATGCTGCCCAATGCAAAAGCCGATCTGGAAAAAGCTTTGAAATTTGAACATGATGATACGGCTATTCAGGCCGCTGTTGCCGGTCACGGCATTGCCCTCGCCAACCTCGCCTATATCAGCAACGAGCTCGAAATGGGCAGTCTGGTACCGGCTGTCCAATGTGAGCCGCTTCCTATTGGCGCGCACTATATTGTCAGTGCTCCAAATAGACGGAACTTACCCAATGTGAAAGCTTTCAGGAACTGGATCCTGAAACTTGCCGCACAAGATCCGTCACAGTTAGATCCTTGTTAAAGCTGACGGATAATTTTAGTGTTCTTCCACGCAGAGTGAATGGTCGGCCAGCGCCTGGATCACATAACAACTCTCCATTTGCCCTGTATCACATCCCACCTCGATCCGTGCTAGCTCAACCTCGAGCCGCTGCAATTTTGCAATGCGTTCTCTGACGGATGCCAAATGTTCCTTGGCAATCCTGTGGGCATCGGCGCAGGGCTTTTCCGGATGCGCACTAAGATCAGTCAAATCGCGGATCGCCTCGATGGTAAGCCCCAAATCCCGCGCATGTTTGATAAACGACAGCCGCTCCAGAGCCGCTTGTGAATAGCGTCGCTGGTTTCCTTCGGTTCTGACCGGCGGGGCAATAAGCCCCATCTGTTCGTAATAGCGAATTGTCGGAATTTTGACATGAGTTTGCTTGGACATTTGACCAATTGAGAACATTTTGAAAATAATCCTTGAACCTATAGCTACTAGAGGGATTATATATTTATAGACGCGATAATCAAGAGGGTATGAAATGAGTCACAATTGTGAACAACCGTCCGACAAAAATAATGATTTGGGACTATTTCAGTCGCCCGACTTGTTTTATGATAAACATCAACAGAACATGTCCTTCATGAAGAAGAAACTCTATCTGTATATAATGCGCCCCAAGATGAATTGGCGGGAACAGAGAATGAGTGACGGCTGGTTTCCAAACGTCCATAAGGTGAAAAACACACGC
>JAESPT010000136.1 GCA_016765515.1 Sneathiella sp.
GTATGAGACCGCCGGTGTGGGCAAAAATCTCGATATCGCTATGGTCCCTGCGGATTCAGCTAAGATGATCCATCGCATGTTCTCCGATGATACGATCGTTTGGGGTCAAGTCGCCGGTCGCAGTATCAACGACTACACATAAAAAGCACGCTTTTCTCTTTTTAAAAAAGCAAAAATGGTGGGGGAATTCTTTCTTCCGCCATTTCCAATTCAAAAGCTCTCACTCATTCTGACTTTCGGTTAATCGGAAAAAAATGTATTATTAATTGATAATGGGTTTAATTATATTAAAATTATTTAATAAATCTGCAATGGCGAACTTCGTGCGGCTCATTGCATTTTGAAAATATTGTGAGAAAAACACACAATGAAAAATCACATATTCCAGCTCAATCGCCGACAAGCACTCATCGGCAGTGGTGCCGCAGCACTGGCCGCAGCAGCCGGACCTGCTTTTGCCGCAACCACAAATATGAAGGATGCCCTTCGGATGCTTGCTGGCAAAGTGTTCTACTCTACCGACCAACCGGGACGCTGGAAAGGCAAAGAAGCGGGACATTCACCCCTCATAAAAATCGACAAAAACGGCAGCGACATCCTGTTGCGCGCGGCAACCCAACACCCAATGTCCCCGCAACATCATATTGTTAAGCACATTATTCTGGACGGTGAACTCAATTTTATGAAAGAGCAGATGTTTGACCTCACCTTCGACATGCCGCGCTCACGCTTTGAATTGAACGGTTATTCAGGTCGCCTGTATGTCGTCTCCATGTGCAACAAACACGATAACTGGATCAATTGGGCAGACGTTTAAAATACTTCACAGATCCCACTCGCCTTACTCATTCGCTGCCAAGGCTTTGATGATGAACTTTTCATAATTCTCATTAGCGGCTTCAGGAGTTTGAGCAAAGAGTTTCTGAGCCTCTCGCAAATTCAACATGCCATGGGGACTGTAAGCGATTTCACTGAAGGGGACTTTTAATGCCTCCACATTGATCTTGTCTTTATGCTGCTCATTAATTTTCTGGCGAATATTTTCCAGGACAAATTTCCGCGCGCCTTTTTGCGTATCCAAGAGTTCTAGAATGTCCGGTTCATGCTGATTGATACGGGCCTGTAATTCACGGGCATTTTTATAACGGGCGTAGGCAGACTTTCCTCGCATAGGGACAATGGCACCCGGATCAATGACGACGAGACGCCAGATATCCTTATCCCCATGGGTGCGTTCAAACGTGTAGTTATCCGGCTTGTTATCCAGCCAGGCATATCCTTTTCGGTTAAGCTCGCGAATACCCTGATCAAGGGCCATGCGTTGACCATCCGTGAGTTTCCCCTGTTGTCTGGCCATTATGTCTTCCGCCGTGCCTTGCTCCATCAGTTCGTTTATCTCAACGGTTCGCGCCCGTTTAGTCTGGAAGAACCGGGTACCGTTCTGGGCAATCTGGAATATTTTGTGCCGTTTAACAATCCGGATGAAAGCCGTATTAACTTTGGTCTCCAAGACGGTCCGGCCAAACAAATCGAGCTGAATAGCGTCCCAATCGCCTTCTCTGGTGATCCGAATAGCAAATTTTTTACCGCCAAGAAGATGGCGATAGGCATAACTGGTTGCTCCTTTGCCCAGTTTCTCGCCAAGTATAAACGTCAACGTCTGTTGGTCACGGGTGACAACTGTAATTTCACGCTGAGCCGCATAATCACCAATAGTTTCGGCCTTTGCTTTAGGGGGGGATGAATTAAGTTTGGTTTCACCGCTGTAAACCGATCCTTCTGCTTTTGCGCTAGCCGGCCGTCCTGCCCCTTGCAAGGATTGAACATTCGCCTGCTCTGCACTCACAAAAGGCTGGTTGTCATTGGCGGGTTCAGGCAATTGCAATTCAAGCTTTGGAATACCGTCCACATCAACCACTTTCACCTTATTGCCGCTGTAAAGTTCAGCAACTAGGCTGTTGGACGCCTTTTGTATCAAGTCCAGATATTCCCGGCCAGCTTGTTCCGTGATCGCTGCTTTTTCTTCCGCCGTCAGCTCCTTGCCTTTTAACTTTCGAGCGGCCTGAAGGGCGTCTTTCGCCAGGATATCACGTACTTTAGCGAGATCTGCGCGGTTATTATTCAGCGCCACAGTAAGTTCCACAACCTGTTTCAAGCCGGCAAGTTTGATCCCGGCAATCTGCGCAGCATCCAAGGCGCGGACAAAATATTTAGCGCCTTTCGATGCCAGTTTGGCCGTATCACCGGCGTGAGATATTTCCTTCATCATATTGGCGATTTGTTCGAAATAGGATTGCCGCCCCTGTTCCGCAGTTAAATCAACTTTCAGTTTTGGCGGTGTATCGGACAACAGGCTTTCAGCCGTAATTTTGCGACCCGCGGCCTGAATGGTCGTCACCACATGCTCAATGGCCGCTTGGGTATGATAGGCTTCTTGGGCAAAATAGAGAGCCCGGGACTGGGCATTGCGGATTTTCAGACGTAAAATCTCTTTCTCTTTTCCAGTCGCTTTTTCAAAATTCTCTCGCAGCTCAATAATGTCTTTAAGGGCTGACTCATAAAGGCGGTTTTCCGCTGTGATTTGCAGATCAGCTTCTGTCACTTTCACTTCAGGATCATTTTTCAATTCCTGTTTTTTCGCCTCGATATCAGCGCGGAATTTCTTGTTTGCGACCTCTACCCAATCCAGAACTTTCTTCACATCGGCTTTGTTGGCCTCTGGCGTTTTTTCCAAAATCCACGCCCGGTGTTTTGACCATGCTTCAGGGGACAGGTATTTCCGGCCAGCCAGATGGGCAAAAGCATCCTGGAAGGTGACGTCCCCTTTCCCTGCCTTGATCAGGCTTTGAATTGTTTCAGTATAGGCATTGGTATCAAGCACAACACCGGTTTCCCGGCCACCAATTTTGGAGGCTTTACCCCACCCTGAGGCAAATCGTGTATTAAACAGAATAACAGCCAGTTGTGCCTTGGGACCGACAAAACTGATATCATAATCACTGGTCAGATTTTCCGATCCGAAAGCTTCCACCTCTCCGCCCAACTCCCGGATAATTTCAGCCGCGAGACTGTCAACAACCCGTCTGCGCAAATTGACCAGAAGGCGCATATCCGTCGCTGGCAATTTACCCGTCTGATAGGCTTTGCGAGCGGCATTCCAGTCCCCTTTGAACTTGGCCAATAAAATCTCGGTAGGTTTATCGATATTGTTGAGGATATCTCGGGCATTAATCGCCTCAGTTTTAATCTCAAGTCTTCTGACCCCGCTGTTATCAACAACCCGCAGAGTCTTGCCGTCATAAAGTTTTGCAGTGAGATCGTTGGAGAGTTTCTGAACATTTTCCAGGAAGGTTTTCGCCGCCTGATCTTCAATCGCTTTTCTCTCAGCTGCAGTAAGTTTGACCCCTTTGGCCGCTTCAGCCGCTGCGATCAGCTTCTTAGCCAGAATTTCACGCACCTTTGACAAATCAGCCCTGTTTGCATCCAGCGCGACAACCTGTTCAATTAAATCCCTATATTCAGCAAGTTTAA
>JAESPT010000137.1 GCA_016765515.1 Sneathiella sp.
AGGGGGTTGCTGTCAGTCTACATATGGGAAATGCTCAAGAAATTTTGTCCGGCCTTCTGGATTTTTCCTACGATATCGGAATCGTTGCCGACATGAAGGAAGATAACCGGTTCTTTTCTTATACAATATCTAAAGACCCACTCGTTGCCTTTGTATCAAAGAAGCATCCCTGGGCAGATCGGAGACAAGTGTCCCTAAAGGATCTTTCCAATTCACGGCTGATATTACGGGAAAAAGGTTCTCGCACTCGAATTCATGTAGAAGAAGAATTTGAAAGAGCAGGTTTAAAATTAAACATTGCCATGGAAGTTCAGGGACGTGAAGCGGCTCGTGAAGCGGTTGCCGCCGAAATTGGTATTGGATTTGTCAGCAACCCGGAATTTGGCCACGATACCCGTCTCATCGCCCTTCAGCTTACAGACTGCGATGCAAAGATGACTGAATCAGTTGTTTGTCTGAAGGAAAAACTAAATGTCCGTACGGTCAAGGCATTTTTGAACTGCAACAATATTCCGCCAAAAAACCACCCTCTTTCATAGCACTGGAATTTTCAAGTGAGTCTCACCATTGCCCTCCTCGTGCTGTTGTCTGCGGCACTTCATCCTCTGTGGAATCTTCTTGTAAAGAAAGACTCTGAACCCGAAGTCGCCTTTATCTCCATGGCATTTGGTATTATGGCTGTTGGTCTTCTTCACGGACTATTGACGGGTGCAAATTTTTGGCTTGGACCTGAACAGTGGGCCTTGGTCGCCGCGTCCGTTGCCGGGCAAATGCTGTATGGCATCGCTTTGGTGGCGACCCTTAAACGGGGGGACCTGTCGGCTTATTACCCGGTCATCCGGGCCTCCCCAGTGTTTATTGTCGGATTTAGTTTCCTTTTTTTAAACCAAAGCTACCCTCTCGTTGTTCTTGGAGGGATTTTACTGGTGTTGATGGGGGCCGCGCTTTTGCTGTATCGCCGCGGGGTCAATCTTCTGTCTGATGGAAAAACCCTCGCCCTTGCGGTACTCGCTATGTGCGGCACAGGTGTTTATTCTCTATCTGACTCCCGCCTCATGGAACAGATCGAACCGCCGGTTCTCTTTTTCTGGGTTCAGCTGATCTGTTGGCCCCTTCTCGTCCTTGTGCACCGTTTCAATCGCCGCCACACACCAAAATTTTGGGGTGTTGCTCGCTTTTTCAAACAGCCTTTGCTTCATGCACAACTTGTTGCCTGTGTATACGGATCTTATGTTCTCATTCTGACGGCCTATAGCATGGGAGGTGAAGTCGCTTCAGTTACAACAGTACGGCAAGCCTCTATCCCTCTATCGGTTATTCTGGGTGGTTATTTTTTAAATGAAGGCGCCATTGCCAGACGACTGGTTGCTTCGACAATTCTCTCCGTCGGTATTATTATTGTCGTTCTCTTTGGATAGAAGAGATGCCCTTTAAATGTACCGAAAACATCAGGCAGACTTATTTAATCTCAGCAACAAATAAGCCTGCCTAAGTTTTAATCTCGAACCTAACCTAAATCGCCTTTAACAGCGTTCAGGAAGATTTCTGTATATTCAGCCGCCGTTAGTTTGGTTGGGTTACCACCGGAGGATGGATCTTCCGTTGCCATTTTCCCAACCAGCTCTGCTTTGCTGTCATCAATATCAAGCGCACCCAGATCATTGGGAATTCCCACTTCCTGACGCAGATCCAAGACCCATTTAAGAAAACCTTCGAAACTGGCATCTTCAAGCCCGATAAAGGCGGCTAGCCGTTCCATACGATCTTCAATAGCGGGCCGATTATGGATCAGAACATACGGCATCAGGATTGCATTCAACATTCCATGATGAGCGTCATAAAGAGCGCCCAAAGGATGCGCAAGGGCATGCATCCCGCCAAGGCCCCGTTGGAAGGCGGTCGCCCCCATTGTTGACGCCACCATCATCTGGGCGCGAGCGACCAGATCTGATCCTTCGGCGACAGCTGTTGGCAAATATTCTTTCACCAACCGTATCCCTTCGACGGCGATACCTTCTGCCATTGGGTGGTAGAACGGGGAGCAATACGCTTCTAGATTATGAGAGAGCGCGTCCATACCGGTTGCTGCTGTGATATGCGCCGGAAGGCCTGCTGTGAGCGCTGGATCTGCGATTACGATGGCCGGCAGCATAGTCGGATGGAATATGATTTTTTTAACGTGATGAGCGGCATCCGTAATTACGGAGGCTCGGCCAACTTCAGAACCGGTGCCTGATGTTGTCGGGACGGCAACGACAGGAGCCACGGCGTCCACATTAACTCGTGTCCAGTTATCCCCTTCATCAACAAAATCGAAAACGGAACCGCTTTGGCCAACCATCAGGGCAATTGCCTTGGCCGCATCCAGACCAGAGCCGCCGCCGAATGCAATCACTCCATCATGACAGCCCGCCTTATAAGCGGCGACACCGGCGTCTACATTTTCGCCAATCGGATTTGGTTTTACATCACTAAAGACAGCACATTTAAGGCCTGCAGCTTGGCAATTTGAAACGGCTTCACCAATCATTGGAAGGGATGCCAGTCCAGGATCCGTGACCAGGAGCGGGTTGCTCATGCCAAGCTCTTTACAAGCCGCACCAATTTCATTTGCGCGGCCAACACCAAAGCGTACGGCGGTTGGGTAGTTCCAGTTTCCTGTCAGGTCCTTGACATTTATTGACATGAAAGTGTCCTTATATCTTGTTACGTAAGTGATAGGATTTTGGTCGGGTCAGGCTTTCATATCCCACTTGGGAAAGTGTACAACCGCGACCGGAATTCTTGACCCCTGTCCAAGCCAGCGCAGGATCCAGATAGTCACAACGGTTCATGAACCACGTCCCTGTATTTACCTGATCACCGACACGGATCGCCGCGTCTTCATCCGCTGTCCAGACAGACGCTGTCAGACCAAACTCACTGTCATTCATCAACGAAATCGCTTCCTCATCAGAGGCGACTTTCATAATACCGACAACAGGTCCGAAACTTTCTTCTGTCATAACCCGCATACTGTGATCAACATCCACCAGAACTTGCGGTGCCAGATAGGGGGTGCCGTCTTCATCGGCTTCAAAAGCATTTGGATCAATCAGGGCTTTTGCGCCAGCCGCGACCGCATCCTTAATCTGTCCGCGAACAAAGTCAGCGGCCTTGGCATTCACACACGGACCAAGTGTTGTTTCAGGATCAAGGGGAGAGCCCAATTTATAATCGTTCACCGTTTTGACGACCCCTTCAACAAAGGCGTCGTAGATATCTTCATGCACATAAATACGCTCAATCCCGCAGCAAGACTGACCGGAATTGAACATCGCCCCATCAACGAGATTTTCTGCTGCATAGGCAACGTCTGCATCTTTGCGGACATACGCAGGATCTTTACCGCCTAATTCCAATCCAACACCAATAAACTGGCCAATAGCCGCCTTTTCAATGGCGGCACCGCCTGGGACTGACCCGGTGAAAGCGACAAA
>JAESPT010000138.1 GCA_016765515.1 Sneathiella sp.
GAGCCATTGCGGATAAAAAAGATATTGAAAAGAAACTGGAAGAGCTGCAGGCCTCGCAAATTGAATGGGGCAATAAAGCGGAATTTGCCTTATCCAACGGGCGCGAAGATCTAGCAAAGGGTGCGCTTGTCGCTAAGGCGAAGATGGAAGAGCAGGCCGTTTTCTTGAAAAAAGAGCTTGGTTACATTGATGAAAGTCTTGACAAAACGAACGAAGACTTATCGAAATTGCAGTCAAAGCTTGATGAAGCCAAGGCGAAGAAAAAGTCGTTAGAAATTAGGCTTGAGGCCTCAGAAAAGCGGGTAAAACTTCGCCGGACGACCTATGATGGGCGGGTAGACGATGCCTTGTCCCGGTACGCAAGTCTGGAACGCAAGGTTAATGAGCTTGATGCAGAATCAGAAAGCTATGATCTTGGAAGAAAAAAGACGTTGAAGGAAGAGTTTTCAGAGATGGAAGCCGAAGCAGGTATTGAAGCTGAGCTGGCAGCCCTTAAATCAAAAATGGCAAAGTCAAAGAAGAATTAAGCATTTGGATTGTAAGGCTTTTGTTGAGCAGAAATCTTACTTTACCGAGAAGGTCGTGAGCCATGGATTTAACTGTGTTTTTTATTGCCCCAACGATCATATTTTTGGTCGTCGTTGCCCCCATATGGATAATTTTTCATCATATTACCAAATGGAAAACGCTCAAGCAGCAAGAGCTGGGAAATGGCATGGTTGCCGTCGGTAAGGACGATTTGCTGAAGCTTCGCGATATCGGGAAAAGATTAGAAGAACGTATAGGTACATTAGAGCGAATTCTAAACCAAGACTAAGGCGGTTGGATCAGAAAATGACTAGAAATTATAGAAATGATCATCAGGACCAGGGCGTTAAACAGGGCGGTATGTTCTCCCGTGTAACCCATGGGTTGGCTGATAAGTCTGGACTGCCGCGGAAATATATAATCGCCGGCCTGGTCATTGGGGCTATCCTGAATTTTTCACTGACAGTGATTGTCTTTTTCGGGACCCTTTACTGGCTGAACCATCCGGGAAAGTTGGAGCGAAAAGTTGACAAAATGAAGTCAAAAGTTCGCAATATATTTTCCAGTGATGACGCTTATCAACGACAATACAGTCCCGCTTATGCGTCGCCAACGGCGGATATGCCCGGCTCCGCAGAAGACGTTGATTTTTCAGATCTGAAACGTCAATTCCAAGACCTGGAGCGGCGTGCCAGTGACATGGAAGAGAAAGTTACGTCAGACGAATACAAATTAAACAGCGAATTTCGCAAAATGGATAAGTCCGACAAGGGAGTGTGATCCACAGCTCAGTGTGGCTCGCGACCGATCACGCGTTGAAAGAATTGGGCAAAGCCACTTAAGTCGCTTTATTCAAGACGAAATGAGTTTGCCAGCCCAGAGACTGGAATTTACGACCAAATTTTAAGAATTGAACTTTCTGGCACTTATCAGTGTCTGAATAGGGAGGAGAGGTTGTGGCATATTTTTTGTATCTGTGTCGCTCGAAATACTACTTATACAATTATTTATTTCCCGTAAATTTGCGCAAACGGCGCATTAACCCTAGACAAACGTCAATCCTCTTTTAAATGGAGATTTCATGAGTTTTTACGCAAATAGGGTCTTTCCCTGGATTTTGGATAAAACAGAGCCCAAGGAATTGAGTGAACACCGGACACTGGCCTTACAGGGCGTGTCTGGGGATGTCCTGGAAATTGGCCTGGGAACAGGTGGTAACTTGCCCTATTACCCTAAATCCATTCAAAGACTGACCGCCGTGGAGCCGTCAAGCGGTATGCACGCGCGCGCGCAGAAGCGGGTCGTTGAAACAGGGCGAGACGTAGAATGGCATCAAACTAAAGGGGAGCAGCTTCCCTTCGGCGACGGACGATTTGATACAGTCGTCACCACCCTATTGCTGTGTTCCGTTGACGATGTTGACAAGGTTCTGCAAGAAACATTCCGTGTTTTGAAACCGGGTGGTCACTATCACTTTCTCGAACATGTCCTCTCCAAGGAGCCAGAGACGTGTAAGTGGCAGCATCGCTTAAATGGTTTACATAAAGTTGTTGCCTGTGGTTGTGAGCTTATCAAGGACATTGAACATTCCATTCGGGATTCCGAGTTCGACGTGACAGAATTTCACGAAATCCCTCTTTTTGCGGGGGCAAAAGCTGGATTAGATCAGAAGATTTATCCCTACATTCGAGGTATCGCTCGTAAGCCGGTATGAAAGACTATTTCCGGTGAAACCACCCTTTGGGCCGAGGATTAGTAAGCAAAGAAGACAACATTTTTTGTTTGGCGCGGATGCGGGTTTTGCAGGCACATTGGGAATAACACCACCAGACCTTTCAAAGGCTGTCACCGATCAGAGCCCCGTCCGATGATTTTTCGAATTGCGGACAGGTATCCTCTATCTCATAAAAATCCGCTTTTTCACCGACAAAAATATGACCCAGAGTGGCGAGGCCGGTTGGTTGATCGAGAGAGCCGGCGAGGATGCCCGTTGCCTCTAGCGCGTCCGGTTTCCAGAACAGGCTGGAGCCGCATTCCCCGCAAAATCCGCGCTGCGCAACACTGGAGGTGCGATACCACTTCAGGCCGCGATCCTCGATCAAAGTGATATCTTTTTTCAAAGCCTTGGAATGCGCTCCGAAGCTACCATGCAATTTCTGGCACATACTGCAATAGCAATTCACCACATCCCGCAACGGACCGGAGACCTGATAGCGAACTGCCCCGCACAGGCATCCGCCGGTTGTTATGGTTGTCTCATCGGTCATGATTGTTCTCCGGGATTATATATCTCAATAGCAGGTTAGAGGGACATTGTGGTAATTTGAAGCGATTATTCAAGCGCTGTATGGCTCAGACAACAAGTCCTTATTTACATGAAGACCCATGCCATCGGAGTTCTCATTAACAAGACTATTGATCTCAAGAACACCTGCTTTTCCGAACATGAGGCAGGGTTCTGTCAAATCATGTTTTAGAAGTATGGTCCCAAACGCACCTTCTGATGCGATGAGGTTAGAGCGATAGGCGTTGGATATTGCAAGGGCCGCGCGGGTAAGGATACTGGTTTCGCCAACCTGGGCGCCTATAATCAATCCAATCCCCTTTTCAGTCGCCCGGCGAGCGATATCCAACGACCGGATAATACCGCCCATTTTGGAGACACGAAGATTGATCACCCAACGTCCGGTGTGACTGAGCGCGTCCAGTTGTTCGGCGCGTAGAAAACTCTCATCAAGGATAATGGACGTATCGCACTCTCTGGAGACGGCTTCAAAACCAGATATATTGCCGACTTTTAGCGGCTCCTCAATTGCAAAGACCGGAGAGTTAAGGTGTTTAATATGCGAAACGCATTCTGCCGCCGTGTCCCACAAATTATTTGCGTCCATTCGGATGCGCGTGTTTGAAGACGACATCCATTTGAGAGCCCTCACTTTCCGGCGGTCCCGTTTTATATTCCCGGACACCTTTACCTTGAAGTCCCAAAACTTCTGCTGCCGGTATCGATAGACTTGCCACAAAAACACGGGGAGGGGACTGTCTCCCAAAACTGCCGAATAGGAAAATACGCCCTCGAGATCAGGAAGATCTAGGATTTGCTCCAGGGTCTTTTTTTCCGATTTTCCGATAGCATCCAGCAGGGCAATTTCCAACGCACAAAAAGCGGCCGGATTGTTGTCTATTTCGTCTCGATTGCGGTTGATCCAGTGGCGCAATGTTTCAACAGACGTTATTTCCTGCGTGATCTCAGCGGTATGTTTTTTGACAAATTGCCGGGCTGTCTCGTCGGTCTCCTTGGTGACATAATCTCTCGGGCACCCTTCACCATATCCAATGATGTTTTTGTCGCATTGGACCTGCACAATAATATTCTGCGTGTGACTTCTATTTGCGGATGCGTGGCGGAAGACAACATTGAACGGGACGGGGAAATTCCAGATTTCAATTTTTAAAATATTCATCTGATCTTTCAACTTTCTGTACAGGCGTGAAAATCAAACGGGCAATCGCTCACATATTGGAGACATTGAACTTTAAACTGTGCATCCCGTTGGCCCTCTGAGACCAGTTTTGCACGATAGTTATCGGCCGTGCCATCGCTCAATGTGTAAATGCATACCGGTGTCAGGCGACCGCTTTTACACTTTTCATCATATTCGATGTTTAAGTCCCGTAATCGCTGATCAATGTCTTTTGAAAGAAGGGAAATATCGAAGTCCTCATTTTTCTCCAATTCAATAAACAGATGATAAGCAGAGTTTTCTGTGTCTGCCAACATGACGAAGAAGCCGGATATGAGATCATGGGCGTCGCACATCCCCAGAACAGCGGAGATAACCTGGTCTTCGTGAATTTTTTCGCCGGTAATATTTGTGACACCTTTTCCTTTTCGAACAAACTCAAGCGCCGGTGTTTTTCCAACCCATCCGGTCACGCGCAGTATATCGTTGATGTCGTAGCGATATAAGCCGTCGGGCGTTGTCACAAAAACATAATACTCCTGTCCCTCTTCCAGCTGATCCAAGGGTACATAGATTTGGCTGCCGGATTCCCAGAGCTGGCGTTCGGCAAATTCGAAATAATTGTCGATGAAGGTCGGCAGGCAATGGTTTTGATCGTTGCCAATATTGATCGTGCCCCTGAATTCACTGGCGACATAGCCCAGTTCAATAATCTTTGTCTGTTCGGGCAGCAGTTTTTTCAAAGAATGCAGCGGAACCTGACAACTCCCCCCCGTCCAGGTGACAATACCGGCAAGGTTTGGCCAAATATCCTTATAGGTTAAGGGTCTCCCTTCCGCTCGTAAGTCTTCGAGTTCTCGGCGACGCTTTTTGTCCGGTCGTAATCTTGCGTTTATCTCCCCCGCTATTTCAGGGTCGACAGCAAGGGAGGCGTGGAGCGTTCCGCTTTCGATAGAGTCCAAAACAACATCCAGATTGTCGTTCAACACATCCAGTATTTTCAGCAGAGTTGAGGGGTTGGCGGTTGATATTGCGGTTACATTGCGTTCTGCCGCGCCGAGGATCGCCATGATCAAATACCGCACCTCATAGCTTTCTATTATGGATATGCAGGGCGGCAAAACATATTTTGAGCGAACGAAACGCGATTGTTGGCGGTAAATCATGCCCGATGCCGCACCAAAGACAGTGCCGCCGGGCATTTCTCCTCAACCGCCTGGCCGGTGACGCCGAAAATCTTGCCCATGAAAACCTGTGCGGTTCTGGAATTTCCGTAAGCCGCCAGACTTTGATAATCGCGAATTCTATTCATCCCCGCCTGTGTCATGGGAATGTGTTTGGGCGCGTTTGTTGTGCCGCTTGTTCGCTGGTAATAGATCGGTTGATCGGCGGTCAAACAGCTTTCGCCAGTGGCTTCCTGTCTATCAATACGCTCCCGCAGGTTTTCGTAGGTTTGAATGGGGACGGCCTTGGCATAGTCTTCCCCTGTTTTGATGTCTGAAAACCCATACTGTTTGCCAATTTCTGTATGGGCATTCTTTTGTAGAATAGCCATTAACGCCGCGTGCTGCGTCGCTTGCGGCGTGGCGGTCGCCTTTATCAGTCGCTTATGATGCCCCGATTGTCTCACGGCCAAAATGCTGCGAAAAAACAGGTGCGACAGGGTGTTTCGGAGTGACTGTGTCATTATTTTTGCTTATCCAAATTGGCGTCAAACGGTGTTTTCATCTGCGCAAGAAAACTCATTGGATAGCGCCGATTAATTAGCCCCAGATCCCCAACCTGCTTGCCCGCCGGTAAATAGCGTGTCCTGAAAATTACATCCCAAAGAATGAGGTTATTGCCAAAATTATGATCAGATTCTTTAGGGACCTTCGAATGATGCCAGCGATGCAGTTCCGGACCGCTGACGATGTAATTCAGAAAACCAAGTCTTATGGAACAATTGGAATGCTGAAAAAATCCGTTTATCGCATAGAAAACCAAATAGGCTGCCAGCACGTCTGGAGACAATCCCAATAACGCAAATGGCAGCGCATCAACCATGAATTGCGCGGCTTTGTCCACAGGGTGGAAACGGCCGACATTCAGCCAGTAGAGTTTGTGAGACGAATGATGCACGGCATGAAATCGCCACAGGGCCGAATATTTGTGAAACCCGCGATGCAGCCAATAGCGCGGAAATTCTGCCAGGATAACCATCAGAATAACCTGCAAAATAACCGGCCAGTCATGGGGCCACAGAGTGTCTATGGTCCAGCCTCGGGTATGCAGGACTTCGGCCACGTAGAGCACGAGAGAGGCGGTCAACAGGAACGGCAGCCCGACCTGTATAATCACCAAAAATGTAATATCTGTCGGGATTTCACCCCCGTCGGGTTTCCAGTTTTTGCGGTACGGAAACTTTAACTCGTGGCAGGTGATAAAAAACGCAGCAATCGTCACCGCCAGATAAGCCGACGCTGTCACAGGCAACCCGGCATTCTGAA
>JAESPT010000139.1 GCA_016765515.1 Sneathiella sp.
ACTTTCGTAATTTGCGGTAATTTCATCAAATATAGTTTGATCATAATCCACAAGATCCATTTTGTTGACTGCCAGGATAACCTGTTTGATTCCCAAAAGAGACACAAGGTAACTGTGTCTCATTGTTTGAGTTAGTACACCTTTACGGGCGTCAACAAGAATAACCGCAAGATCCGCAGTAGACGCACCTGTAACCATATTGCGTGTATATTGCTCATGACCTGGCGTATCGGCAACAATGAATTTTCTTTTGTCTGTAGCAAAGAATCGATAAGCAACATCAATGGTTATGCCCTGTTCTCTTTCGGCTTGCAAACCATCAAGAAGTAGAGCGTAGTCAATGTTACCGCCTTGCGTGCCAACTCTTTTACTGTCAGCAGCAAGAGTTGCCAGCTGATCTTCAAACAGAAGTTTTGAATCCCAAAGCAGGCGACCGATTAACGTACTTTTTCCATCATCAACGCTGCCGCATGTGATGAAGCGGAGCATACCCTTTTGTTCTTGAGTCTTCAGATAGTCTTCTAATTCAGTTTGCGCTGTATTCAGAGGAGTGTTCATTAGAAATAGCCCTCCTGCTTTTTCTTCTCCATTGATCCCGACTGATCCTTGTCAATCAGGCGGCCCTGTCGCTCTGAAGTGCGGGCTACCAGCATTTCCTGAATGATTTCAGGAAGAGTAGAGGCCGTAGATTCAACGGCACCAGTGAGTGGGTAACAGCCAAGTGTTCTAAAGCGGACCGATTTCATTTGAGGTGTTTCCCCATCCAGAAGGGGCATTCGTTCATCATCTACCATGATAAGCATACCGTCACGTTCGACAACGGGGCGTTCCTTCGCCAAATAAAGTGAAACGATTGGAATTTTTTCCAAGTAAATATATTGCCAGATATCAAGTTCCGTCCAGTTTGAGAGCGGAAAGGCGCGAATGCTCTCTCCATCTCGAACTCGTGCATTGAAGACGTTCCACAGCTCTGGTCGCTGATTTTTTGGATCCCAACGATGATTAGCTGTGCGGAAAGAAAAAATTCTCTCTTTGGCGCGGGAAGCTTCTTCATCTCGTCTTGCGCCGCCAAAAGCAGCATCGAATTTATATTCATCCAGAGCTTGCTTCAAGCCCTCTGTCTTCATGACATCTGTATGCAAGGCCGATCCATGGGTAAAGGGACCAACACCCTTTTTCACACCATCAGGATTGATATGGACCAGCAGATCCAATTCATAATCATCTACAATACGATTCCTGAACTCTATCATTTCCTTGAATTTCCAAGTCGTGTCCACATGAAGGAGCGGAAAAGGAATAGGAGAGGGGAAAAACGCCTTGCGGGCCAGATGTAATAGAACAGAAGAGTCTTTACCGATTGAGTATAACATTACCGGTTTTTCAAATTCAGCAGCCACTTCACGAAAAATGTGGATGCTTTCCGCCTCCAATTGTCGAAGATGGGTTAGGCGTGAACTGGTCATTCTATCTGCTTTCATTCATTCGATGTCTTAAATCTAGGGCTTCCGTGTCATTGGATCTATAAGGAATTTTATTTGAGAACAAGCATAAAGAGCTATAATTAACATAATATTAGTGTGAATAAGTATATTTTATGGAATTTTTTGTGATATTTATTATGTATCTATATATACGTCCGCACGTGATAGAGGTGGAATGACGTCGCAGAATGATCTAATTTGGGTTTTACTGTCCTCTAAGATTGAGAGAAGAGATTTGACATATTCTATTCGGTTGGGTCTTCCCAGTGATGCCCCAGTGATTGCTAAACATCTTTGCCGTGCTGGCGGTGGAATTATGGATTATCTGCTCCATGGTGTGGTTCCAGATGTTGAGCCAGATCAATTGCTTGCGGTAAATGTCGCAGAGGAGAATACGGCATTGTCCTACGAAAATGCAGTAGTGGTTGAGACCGAGATGGGAGTTCAAGGTGTTTTGGTCGCCTATCCGTTTGAGGAATTTAACATTTCCAACACCATGGAAATGTTCGTTCCTAAAGAGAGGCTTGATCATGTGCGGGAGTTATATGCCCACCGGCTTGAACATAGCCTTTATATACATGCACTATCTGTTGATGAGGAATTGAATGGCCATGGAATTGGCCGTGCATTTCTCGATCTTTCCTATGAGATCGCTGCGGACCGCGGTTTTGATAATGTAAGTCTTCATGTGTGGAAAGACAACGAACGTGCCTGTGAACTGTATGATTCCAACGGTTTTGTTGGAATTGAAGATATTTCAATCGATCGCCATAAACTCATCCCACATGATGGGGGCATGCTTTTAATGAAGCGCCAGCTAGGTTAGTCGAGTGCCAAAAAAAAATACCAAATGTATCGTCATCACGGGAGCTAGTAGTGGTATCGGTGCGGCTCTTGCAAAATTTTATGCGAAAGACAACGTAACACTTGCCTTGTGTGGGCGCAATTTGGTGCGACTTGAAGCCGTAGGCGCAGAATGCGAGCGGCTTGGTGCAAAAGTGTTGCTCTCTGTTGTGAATGTTTCGAATTTGGCGGAAGTGAACAACTGGATTGTCAAAGTCAATGACAATCAGTCCATCGACCTAGTTCATGTGAATGCAGGAATTACAGGTGGTGTTGGAATAGGGCGTGATTTTGAGTCAGCAGAAGATGTTTCGAATTTATTGTCTACGAACTTAATTGGCGCAACAAACACTATCGGTGCTGTGATCAAGTTTATGGTGAAATCAGGCAAAGGACAAATCGTTGTCACTAATTCTCTTGCCGGTTACGTCGGATTTCCCGGCTCACCAGCATACTGCGCTAGTAAGGCGGGTCTGCGAATATATTGCGAGAGTCTGCAAAGATCCTTGAAATCAAAAAATATAATTTTGACACTGGTCTATCCAGGGTATGTAGACAGTCCCATGAGCCGTAAGGTAATCAGTGCAAAACCTCTGACGAAAAGTGTTGATTATGCAGCGAAACTGATCGCTATTGCTGCAACGAAAAAAAAGCGAGAAATGGGGTTTCCCTATCCAATGTGGATTGGGGTTAGATTACTTGGTATTTTACCTGTTTTTCTTCAAAATATATTTGTTCCCATCTTCGATTTGCAAATGGATATGAGCCAAGACTAGAAGTATGAAATATTTGTTAATTACTAATATTAGTAAAAATTCCAAATGAGATTTTGAAATTCAAATAAATTGTGTTAATACAATCTACTAGAGTGATGTTATTGGGGATATTATGTGGTCTGTATTGACTTCTATCTTTCTTATGTTGGCTGTAATCTGGGGACTAGATTTTCTTGTCCTTCCAAAAAAGGATGCTGACAGAGGGAAAAATCATGCCATTACGTTTCTATGGCTTACGCCCCCAGGTATGCTGTTTTTTAGCCTGTTAATGCTGACTTATCGGCCAATATTTTCCAGCGTTATTACGATCGCAACGTATGCAACAATTGTGATCCTGAATAATGCTAAAGTAAAAACTCTAAAGGAACCTCTGGTTTACAGTGATTTTTCGCTTTTCCGTGAGGTCATCCGACACCCTCATCTATATGTGAAATATATCGGATTACACAATGTTGTCCTTATTGGGCTATGTGCAGTGGCCACGGGTATTGGTGGCTTTGGTTTTGAAGAACCATTTATAAACCGTGCTCGCATTGAAGATTATTTTCCAACGCTTCTTTTCTTCCTTTTAAGTTTCGGCACCATTTACCTGATCATATACGGTCCCTTAAAAAAGCAATTCAAGAAAATCTTACTGGGTTTAGGCCCCGATGCGAATGTTTCAAAAAATGTCGCTGAATTGGGGTTGGTCGTCTGTTTGATTTTCTATTTCTTCTTGTCTGGCACTGACAAAATTAAGGCAGACCCCCCCCAATCCAGATCCAAAGTAAAAGATAGTTTAAAAAAAATAAAAACCAAAGACTATGGATCTGCAGAACAACACACTGAAATTGGAGCACCTTCTTTATTCCATGCGGCATCAGAAGGCTCAAAGAAGAAGTTACCGAATATTATTGCCATACAAGCGGAATCTTTTTTTGACGTTCGTTACTTAACCAAAGATATAGATCCAGAGATTTTGTCAGGATATGACAGTATTATAAAGGAAGCCACCTTTCATGGACGGCTTACTGTGCCGGCATGGGGTGCGTATACTATGCGTACAGAATTTGCATTTTTAAGCGGGTTACCGGAAGCGGCCCTTGGTCATCACCGATATAATCCGTATTTGCAACTCGGTCGGCAGCCGTTTTGGACACTCGCACATACTTTAAAATCGCTTGGATATGAAACTGTATGCGTACATCCGTTTCCGGCAACATTTTTTAATCGCAAAAAGGTTTTCCCAAATTTGGGCTTTGATCATTTTATTGATATGTCCGCCTTTGATAAAAAGGAGCAATTCGGCCCCTATATTGGGGACATTGCGCTTGGGCAGAAAATTAGTGAACTTGTCGACAAAGCTGAAAGACCGCTGTTCGTTTTTGCAATTACTATGGAGAACCATGGCGCGTGGTCAAAAGATCGTTTGAAGCGTGAAGATAAAGAGAGCATGAACGCAGAGAATTGGCCTTTGGGTTGTTATTCCCTCAGCCATTATATCGCTCATATGCGTAATACGGATCAAATGATCACCAATTTGAAAGAGCATCTCCAGTCAAAGAATGAACCTGGTATGATTTGCCTTTATGGGGATCATATGCCCAACTTAAAGAACGCCCTTACAAAGACCGAATATGATGATCCTAGGACAGATTACTTTATTTGGCGAACAAATGGCCAGCGCCAACGGCAACTAAATACCAGTGCCGATGTTTTGAGCCGCCTACTTTTGGATGTCGCGCTTAATGAAAGACGAGACAATCATCCTGAAGAAGAGGACGTCGAAATATTAGATAACCGTAGAGATATCGCTTAACTCAGTCGGTTCAGACATATGCGTGTTTTTTCAACAGCTTCATTCAATTGATCAGCATTGTGTTCGCTGGAAAGAAAGAAACGAAGGCGCGCACTTTCCTCCGGTACCGCCGGATAGATGATTGGCGGTACATAAACCCCGTCTTCAAAGAGCAAAGAAGATAATTGCCCGGCTTTTACCGAATTTCCTAGAATAATGGGAATGACAGCATAGCCTTTACTCAGGCCTGTATTCAGGCGTGCTTTTTTAGCAAGGTTCAGGAATAAATTAGCGTTTCTGCGAAGGCGCTCAATCCGTTCTGGCTCTTCCAGCATAATATTTAAACTGGTTAGTGCTGCCGCGGTGACAGGCGGCGGCATGCCAACACTGTAGACAAACCCAGGGGCTGAGAATTTCAAAAATTCAACAAGAGCATGGCTGCCGGCAATATACCCTCCGCAGCCTGCACTGGTTTTACTTAATGTTCCCATCCAGATGTCAACATCGCTTCCTGTGACACCAAAATGCTCCCCTGCACCGCGACCGAATTTACCCAGAACACCAAGGCTATGGGCTTCATCGACCATTAAAAGTGTCTTATGGCGCTTTTTTATATCAACCAGTTTGTCAAGAGGGGCGCAGTCTCCGTCCATGCTGTAGACGCCTTCAACAATGATCAGGCAACGTTCATATTGATGACGGATGTCCTTTAAGGTCTGATCGAGCATTTCCATATCGTTGTGAGGAAACATGCGACTTTTTGCTTTTGAAAGCATCGTCCCTTGCAGGATACTATTGTGAGAGAAACTGTCATATAAAATGAGATCTCTTGGTCCGAGGAGATTCCCGATAACCGTGACGTTTGTTGCATAGCCACTGACCATCACGACGGCATCTTCTACATCGTAGATTTCAGCGAGCTTAGTTTCAAGTTTACGGTGAATTTCACGTTCACCTGCTACGATGCGGCTGGCAGATACAGACGTGCCATATTCATCGATAGCAGCTTTCGCAGCTTCGCTTACGCGAGGATCTCCGTTCAGACCGAGATAATTATAATTTGCGAAATTTATCAGCTTATGATTGCCAATGGTCACCGTATCCGAAGCAATTCCGTCCTGCGATTTGAAGAACGGATTGTCTATCTTTGCTTTTTCTGCGACCAGCTTCTGAAGACGAAGCTTTTGATATTCAGGAAATTCCTCTATCCGGTAATATGACGGTGGAATAACAGATTGAAATTGATCTTGAGAGTAATCACCGGCGGCTGGTTTTTTTCGTGCACGCAGACTTCTTAGGAGGCTGTCCTTATCATTTTTGGACAAACCAAATTTACGC
>JAESPT010000140.1 GCA_016765515.1 Sneathiella sp.
ACAAGGTAATAACGAGCAAAGGACGCAAATGCCAAAGCCCCCACAACCCCCATAAGGCCAATAAAATACTGATCCAGATTTTCTGATCCGGCGGAAAATCCGTTATCCAACAGCAACCGAATGGCTTGTCCAATCAGCAATACACTTGCTGAAGCAAAGACAAGGGCGACCATGGCTCCGGAAAATTGCCATTTGTAAGGGCTTACGAATCGCTGGAGTTCCCAAAGGTTTGAAACGGCCGGTTTAGAGGATCCCCGTTCACGGGATGCTTGATCAATACTATTACGCTTTTCTGCCACTCTATCACTTTCTAAGCTTGCAATTTGTATGTTTGGATTTAAACCGCCAGCAGCATATTGCAAGAAAATTCGGATAAATGCATATCTTTGCTTGCCAATGAGCCTGAGCTTTAATATAAGGCCCGCTTAGTGAACAACAGCATCCCCGATAGGGTAGAGGCATTATGAAAACAGATACGCATCCAGATTACCATACTATTACTGTCCAGATGACGGATGGTTCGACTTTTGAAACACGCTCTACTTATGGCAAAGAAGGCGATGTCCTTAAGCTCGACATTGATGTTAAAACACATCCAGCTTGGACTGGTGGACAACAGCGTATTCGTGAAGACGGTCGTGTTGCCAAGTTCAACAAACGTTTCTCAGGCTTTGGTTTAAAATAAGTTCCCAGCCTCAGCTGATTTAAAAAGGTGCTCCATTGCAGAGCGCCTTTTTTAAGCTCTGTGTTCTGCGCTGTCTCTGTTACTGACTGGAAAGGCTGTAGGCGTCTATCGACTGCTGATCCAATCTGGCAATCCTCACATACAGAGATTCACTTCTGTCCAGCAGGGACATGAGACCTGTTGGCAAAAGCGTCATATCTGAATATTCCTTCTCCGGAAGGCATGTATTCTGAAACTGCAGGTGACACTGATCAGCCTGCCCTTCTTCAGGAGATATTTCGCCCTCAAGGACGGCACGCTGAAACATGAGCCAAGACATGCTCTCGGTAAGACGTGTTGTTAGCCGCAGGGATTCTGTCGCATAACAAAAACTTCCTTCACCGGATAAATCTCGAACCGCGATACGGCCTGGCCCCAGAAGATATTCACGCGCTTCTACAACCAAGCGTAAGGCTTCATCATAGGTGCGGGAGAAAAATATTGTGCCTGATGCTCCCGGAAGCTGATCACTCTGTCCTATGCTCATATTTGCCCTTCCGTTTGACGCGCACGCTCCAGTAATAGTACGAAAACGTTAATATTCTCTATTTTATTCTTGAATCCGTAACTTTCAAGCTCATATGCAAAATATCAAACGCCAATTGTGGGTTTGATCAGTTCGGCTCCGCCACGACAAATGGGGAGCCATCACAATATTGCTCTATTGGAGGATATATAATGCGTAGCTTTGATTTTTCACCCTTAATGCGTTCATCTATTGGCTATGATCGTATCGAACAGTTATTTCAAGGGCTCGAACGAACGCCCTCATCTGACAAATTTCCGCCTTACAACATCATCAAGAAAGATCTGGATAACTACCAAATTACCATGGCTGTCTCAGGCTTTTCTGAAGGTGATATTGAAATAACGGCAACACAAAATTCATTGCAAATAACGGGTAAATCATCCCAAGACGACAAGGATGTAGAATATTTGCATCGGGGAATCGCCGGACGAGCCTTTAACCAGAACTTTGAGCTTGCAGACACTATCAAAGTCGTTGGTGCCTCCTTGGATAACGGCCTCCTCGCCATCGATCTAAAGCGCGAAATTCCAGATGCCTTAAGACCCCGTACCATAGAAATCGGGAAATCCAGCCTGCTTGAAGGAAAAGCAGCTTAACGCATCAACCCTTTAACACGGCTCGGTATGATCCCGAGCCGTCTCTCTGGAATGGGTTGATATACTAGGCCTCAAAGTTGTTGACGAGTTCTCTGATGTCTTGCCCGATCCGAGTTGCCTTGTGAGTTTCTTGATCCGTATGCACCCAGATTATTTCACCGGATGCAAATCTCACATCGCTCTTTTTGCCAAAGATCTCCAGGCAAAAAACGAAAGATGAATTTCCAATTTTTTCCGTTCGGCAGCCCACCTGAATTTCTGCATCAAAGGGGATTGGTTTTTCATAATTCACCAGCGATTTGACCAGATGAAAATCTAATCCAGTCCGTTTTACATAATCTGTATAGTCAAACGACAGATGCCGAAAATATTCTGTAATCGCCACATCAAAATACGTCAGGTAGTGGGCATTGAAAACGATACCCTGACTGTCTATTTCTGAGTATCTCACGCGAAAATCGTGAAGGAATTTGAAGTCAGAACGCGCCATGTTTTGTCCTTTTATTGTGACAGGGCCGCCGTCCAGTCAGGCTGGGAAATGCCAAAAACAGTTCGGATCTTCTCACACGCCAGTACTGAATTTGCCGGCCTCATAGCGGGCGTAGGATAGGAAGAGGTCGGAATTGGTTTTACCGTCACTGACGGCTTGTTTTTCAGAATTTCGCAGGCAAACTCATACCAGCTCACGGATGGATTACCACAGTAATGATAAATTCCCCAATCGCTGAAGTTTGACGACACAACCGCCTTGGCAATTCTGATCAAGCTGGCGGCAATATCAAGGGCGGCAGTCGGACCGCCTCGTTGGTCATTAACAACGGACAGGACATCCCGCGTTTCTGCCAGGCGTCGCATGGTCTTGACAAAATTCTGGTCACCGCCAAAAACCCAGGCGGTTCTTAAAATAATATGTTTCGTACACTTGGCAATGAGAGCTTTCTCTCCCTCCCATTTGCTTTTTCCGTAAATACTAAGCGGGTTGCACTTATCCTTTTCTGAATAGGGCTCTTTCTTATTCCCATCAAAAACAAAATCTGTGGATATATGGAGAAAGGGAATATCAGTAATCGAGCACGCCGCGGCCAGGATTTCAGGCCCATCCCGATTGACGGCATAGGCAGTATCTTGCTCTTCCTCTGCTTTATCGACAGCCGTATAGGCCGCTGCATTTATCACAACATCAGGCGTATATTTGTTGAAAGCGGCTTTGACG
>JAESPT010000141.1 GCA_016765515.1 Sneathiella sp.
GCCAGAGCAGCACTCTGTTTGTCAGTTGCTGCACGTGTCAGGTCATTCAGCCGACTATTTTCCCGGCTCAGATCATTCACCTGGTCTTCCACATCGGCAACGCGTCGATCCGCTTGCGCTTGTCCTTCAAAATACCCATAGGCACCGGCCGCACTCAGCAGGAAAATGTAGAAAACAACTTTCAGGAACCGATTGCGTCGTTCGCGTACACGTTTCTTTTCGGAAAGACCTAGTCCGTAATTCATGATTGATCACATCTGGCGAATAAAAAAGGAAAATTCATCTCCCTTGTCTTACCTGCTGGCCTTCTGAAAGGCAAGAGACGAGAAGAGAAGAGAGGGACCTGTGATGGTGATCGGTGACGCGCCTTAGTTTTCCAACTCAGTATCCCAATACAGAAAATCCCGCCAACTTTCATGAAGATAGTTTGGCGGGAAGGATCGGCCTTTTTCATTCAGGATATGCATACTGGGAATATAGGGTCTGATGTCGGGAAACATGCGGGCTTCCCGGGTAAGCCGACCCCCTTTTTTCATATTACAATAGGTGCAGGCTGTTGTAATATTTTCCCATGTGGTTTGGCCGCCAAGGCGTCTGGGTAACACATGGTCAAAGGTCAGATCGTCACCAGAGCCGCAATATTGACAAGAAAACCCATCTCTGAGAAACAGATTAAATCGGGTGAAAGCGGGACGTTTATTTTGTTTTATGTAGCGTTTCAGGCAAATGACACTCGGCAGATTCATTTCAAAACTGGGGGAATGAACAACCCGGTCATATTCTGAAACAATTTCAACCCGGCCCAAAAACACGGATTTAAGCGCATTTTGCCACGGCCAAACGGAGAGTGGAAAATAACACAGTGGCCTGTAATCGGCATTTAATACCAGTGCCGGAAATTTTTCTACAGAGGTCAACACGCTTTTGAGCCTTCGAAACTTGTCCAGTAATGAAGTGTGGCGCGTTAGGGCATAAAAATCAAATACTAATACAGTATTTTGTGTTGGAAAAACATCATACTACTGTATATCGGTGGTTGAAGGCAGGAGTGACGACTAACCTAAAAGAGAGAAGACAGAAAAATTTCGCCAATTTTGATTCCTTCCATATCGATGGAATGTCCCAGTCCGGGGCGCGAATACGTGGTGACATCAATACCCGCTTTCTTCAAGCCTTTTTCCGCCAAGCTCAACGATGGGTAGGGGAGGATGTCGTCTTCTTCACCATGAAGCAAAGTAACCGGGGGACGGGATGTTATCTCTTCATCGAGTGTATTTGATCCGATGAGCGCGCCAGAATATCCCAAGACGCCTGCGGGGGCTGTTTTTTGACGTAAACTGGTGAAAAGCCCGACCATTGTCCCCTGGCTGAAGCCGACAAGAACGACATTTTCCCAGCCTAATGACAAGGAGACGAGCTCTTTGTGAATAAAGTTTTCCAGAATAGCCTGAGCTTTCCTGGCACCGCCAACAAATTTTTCAAAGGCTGCAGCAAGTTGCGCCGGGTCTCGGCGCATATAATCCGGGTCATATTGCTGCAATGAAAACCACTGCCTTCCATACGGAGAGAGCTCGCATTCTTCTGGGGCGTGGGGAGAGACAAATGTTGCATCAACCAAGGAAGTTTGCCAGATTTTGCCCAGATCAATGAGATCATGACCGTCGGCGCCATAGCCGTGCAACATAACAACAAGTGTTTTCGCCGGGCGACCGGACAAAGTTGCTAGTCGCGGGCCGTCTAGATGAACCATGGTATCTGTTGCCTATTTTTTCTTGTCTGATGGAGCTTGTACAACATCCGCATAATAACGCCACAATATACGTGCGGCGATCGTGCGGTAAGGGCGCCACAGTTCAGAATGGGCGTCCATGTCCTCAATACTGGGCCGGCTCTCCAGCCCTTTGAGATGTTGCAGGGAAACTTTCAGAGCAACATCCCCTGCTGGCCAGATATCCTGTCTGTTCAAGCAGGCAATCATATAAATTTCAGCGGTCCAGCGACCAATCCCCTTAACCGACGTGAGGGTTTTATGGACGTCAAAATCATTCATAACCGGGAGGGCGGACAAAGAAATCCGGTCTGCTATGATGTCATCGGCGAGGGCCCGGCAATAAACCGCTTTTTGGCGGCTGAGGCCAAGTTCCCGCAGCATCTCTTCTGAAAAGGTAAGAACCCGCTCTGGTGTAAACGGGTTTATGGCCGCTTTCATACGCTTCCAAATGGCCGCCGCGCTAGCCAGAGATACTTGTTGCTCAATAATAATTTTCGTTAGATATTCAAAGCCGGGGGGCTGTGTGCGGCTGGGGATCGGTGTGATCAGGGTGAGGGCGCGGGCAAAATCCGCATCTCTTTTCGAGAGATATTCCAATCCCGTCTTAAGACCTGGCTCTTCCATCAGCTGGTCAGGTCAGCCGCGGCAGTTTGTACGGATACAGTGCAGTTTAGCGCTTCCCCTGCACGAGCAACAGGCGCCAGAGCATTTTCCCCTTTTTTCACAGTGTCAAGAATATCAGGTGTAAGGCCGGATCCATTAAAGGACACGCCACCGCCCGCTGTAAAACGGCCCGTGGTCAAGCGCATTCCGCCGCCATTGTCCAGATCGTAGAGAGTTTGCATGGTTCCTTTACCGTAACTTTGCTGTCCAAAGACACGGGCACGTTTCTGGAATTGCAGAGCTCCTGCGACGATTTCTGCTGAAGAGGCTGAGCCATTATTCAACATGATCAGGATCGGACGACCGTTTAACCGATCCCCTTTTTTAGCGTCTTCATCAGAAAAACTTTTGCCCCGATTCATAGCGGAAAATATATTGCCGGTATTGAGAAACTGATCCGCAACACGGACTGCAGCGGTCACCAGTCCCCCGGGGTTATTTCTCATGTCCAGAATAACACCGCACAAATTACCGCCAAGCTTCTCATCGAAATGATTGAGAGCTTCTTCAACACTATCCCCAGTCTTCCGGTTAAAAGAGTGAATGCGAATGTACCCCACATCGCCGTCCACTTTATATTCGACCGAGACTAAATCCAGAGCGCGCCGCACGAGACCGAGTTTGATCGGAGTATCGACGTCAGGTCTGAGAATTGTCAGAACGGCGCGACTTCCCTGTGGTCCCCGTAATTTGGCAATGGCATCTGGAAAACTGTATTTTGCCAGCGGTTCACCATCGAGATGGGTAATGATGTCATTGGGAAGGATACCGGCTTCTTCTGCTGATGAGCCTTTCAACGGTGCAATAACCGTGAGTTTTTTGTTTCGCATTTCTATGCGAAAACCAAAACCAACAAAACGCCCGTCCAGATTTTGCTGATAACGTGCGTAGGAAGCGGGGTCCATGTATCCTGAATAGGGATCCAGAGAGGCCAGCATTTTATTCATTGCTCTAGAAGTTGCAGGTTGCTCTGTGTTTTCCTTGTTTTGCAGACCTTTGATAGCTTCACCGACCAGATCGTCCAAATTGACTTCATCAACATAGCGATTTTTTATGCGCTTAAGCGCACTTTCCATCGTCTCCCTGTCTTCAGAAAGGTTTTCGGTATTCTCAAGTGTTGCAATATAGGCTTGTTCGTAGCGATCAAGAGCGCTTTCGATAGCCCTGTCCATCGTAAATGGGAGCGCACAAGCCGTTAGCAGCAAAAAGGAAACTGCAAATATCAGTGATTTTTTGAGCATGAACAACCAAGTTGAATTCGTTAACAAAGTATTAACAAAACTAGTGCGTGAGAAGGGCGGTGACAAGAGAGCAAATAGAAAATTTGCTTTTTTAAGTTCTTTTTATGTTTTGCCATGTCATAAGATGTTCCCATGAATATAGTCACCAGATTTGCCCCAAGCCCTACAGGTTACCTTCATATTGGACATGCTTATTCGGCTTCACTTGCCTGGAAAATGGCCCGGGAAAGTGATGGTCACTTTATCTTGAGGATGGAGAATATTGATCCAACACGGTGCCGCCCGGAATTCGAGGCAGGCATATATGAAGATCTCGCCTGGCTCGGTTTAAACTGGGAAAACCCTGTTCGGCGACAAAGCGATCATATGGATGACTATGCAGCAATATTGGAACGGCTTCATTCCAGAGATCTGCTTTATCCCTGCTTTTGTAGTCGTGCCGAAATTGCTGCCGAAATAGCCCGCAGCAATTCAGCGCCGCATAGACCGGAAGGCCCCGTATATCCCGGCACGTGTCGAAATGTTTCGGATGCGGAACGAGATCGTAATTTCAATTCCGGGATCCCATACGCTCTTCGCCTGAATATGGATAAAGCCCTCACATCAGTCCCCCTTGCACGTCTAACATTCAAGGAGGTGAATAAGGGCGTCATCCAGTGTGATCCGGCTCCCTTTGGCGATGTCGTTTTAGCGCGAAAAGAAATCCCGACAAGCTATCATCTAGCGGTCACATTGGATGATGCCTTGCAGGGGGTCAATCTGGTTGTCCGGGGACAGGATCTGTTTACCGCAACCCATGTGCAGGTCCTTCTTCACCATCTTTTGGACCTACCAACACCAGACTATCTGCACCATGGGCTTGTCTCTGATATGAAGGGACGGCGCCTGGCAAAAAGAGATAAAGATGCCACACTCCGTTCCATGCGGGAAAAAGGTTATTCTGTAAAAGATGTTCATAAATTGATCGGTTTTAGCTGATTTAACGAATCATAACTCTGGATATGCGCTAAATTTTTGGCAAGGATAGTATGATTAATTAAATATTAGATAAACTGTATATAATGTGCCAGCTCTTTTGGCACTTGTTTTCTTCGCATTGGAAATGGCGGTTATGTACAGCGACGGTCCTGTGTTTAAGCTCTTGCGGTATTTTTCATTAGCGAGTGGCATCGCTATTATCTTCGTGACGACTGTTCTTTCTGTTTTATTTTGGCAATATGCAACCGCCAACCTTTCCAAACAAACTGAAGATCAAAATATCATTCTTGCTCAATCTTTCGCCAACATTATCTGGCCGAAGTATGAGGCGTATGTGAACAGTGTTTCGGGTTTGGACAGCGATGCGTTGCTGTTGCGGCCGGAAACCCGAGAAATCCATGCAACCTTGAAAAAATTGACCGCAAATCTACCAGTTCTCAAAGTAAAATTATATTCTTTAGAAGCGCTTACGGTTTATTCGTCGCAATTCTCCCAGATAGGAGACAGTAAGAAAGGCAACGAAAGTTTTGAAGCAACGATTCGGCGGAAAGGGCCAACAACAAGAAGCTCATTTCACAAGACCTTCGTGTCCTTTAGTGGGTCGGTGATGAACCGCCATCTGGTTGAAAGTTACCTGCCAATTCGGGGCCCCAATGGTCAGGTGAAAGGGGTTTTTGAACTCTATTCCGACGTCACTCCCCTGATAACCGAAATAAAACAAACCACAGGGATGGTGGTCCTTTCTTTACTGTTATGCCTGGGGCTGTTGTATGCGGTTCTGTATCTGATTGTTAAACGGGCTGACGGCATCATTGAGAGGCAATTTATTGACCTTGTATGCGAGGCATTAGAGCGGCAGTCGACTGAAGTTAAATATAGAGAAGCTGAAACTGCAAATACCGCCAAGTCAGAATTTCTTGCGGTCATGAGCCATGAATGCCGGACGCCCCTGAACGTTATTCTGGGCATGGCGGGCGTGTTGCTGGGGTCGGATATGAGTAAGACACATCGATCACATGTAGGGACTATAAGAGATGCGGGTCAAACCATGCTGGCTCTCGTTAATGATATCCTGGACCTGTCGAAAATCGAAGCCGGTCACATTGAGCTTGAGGTCCTTGATTTTGACTTGAACGAATTGCTCGAAACTCTGGATGATTTGTGGCAGATGCGACTTAAAAGCAAAGGGCTGGATTTCTCGGTGCATATGGCTTCGGATGTTGTTCCTATTTTGCGCAGTGATCCAGCGCGCATCCGCCAAATTCTGTTCAACCTGATTGGCAATGCAGATAAATTTACCGATGCGGGGAAAGTAACGCTTGAATTATCGCAACATCATTTATCCGGAGGTCATTTGGAGACCCGCTTCACAGTGACCGATACGGGCATCGGCATTGCCTCTGATATGCAGCCCAGTATTTTTAAAAAATTTACTCAAGCCGATAGTTCGGTGACGCGGAAATATGGCGGAACGGGATTGGGGTTGGCGATCTGCAAGCAACTTGCGGAACTGCTGGGCGGAGAGATTGGTTTTCAGAGTATCGTTGGAGACGGGGCGACGTTTTGGTTCACCGTTCGGTGCGCACCCGGGGATCGGAAAACGGTCAATGCCAATTTATTTGCCAATGAAAGTGACACTATCCGGCCAAACGAAGCCGTTGAACCACAGAGAATACTGGTCGCAGAGGATAATATAGGAAACCAGATATTGATCCGGACCCTACTTGAAAGTGAGGGTCATCGTCTTGAAATGGTCAGCGATGGGGTTGAGGCCGTCAGTGCGGTAAGGCGAATTCCCTATAATCTGGTATTGATGGATATTCAGATGCCGCAGATGGACGGGATTACGGCGACTGCCCAGATCCGCGCTTTGCCTGGAGAGATCGGGAAATTGCCTATCATTGCATTGACCGCTAATGCGATGAAAAGTGACCGGGAGAC
>JAESPT010000142.1 GCA_016765515.1 Sneathiella sp.
AAGCAGGATGTGAACGCCCTGAAGTTAATTGATCATCGGATCTTTCCTGTTTGCAGTCCACAGATGGCGGCGATGCTGAAGGAGCCGCAAGACCTGGCTAAGGTCCCGATTATTCGAGATCCGGGAGCCATGTTCAGCTGGAATACATGGCTTGAGCCGAACGGTCTTGATGAGACCATTCTCGGCGACGGTCCCCATTTTTCAGATGGATCTTTATGTCTGGATGCCGCCATTGCCGGGCAGGGTGTTTTTCTGGCCTGGGAGACGCTGGCAAATGATGCCTTGGAACGGGACCGGGTGGTTGCGCCTTTTGAAGGGCGTTATCCAAGTGGTTTTTCGTATTGGTTTGTGACAGGGCTGTTCTTAAAGAAAAGCAGAAGCGTGCAAGCGTTCGAAGACTGGCTGCGCCATGAGCTTGATCAAATAGTGCGTTGAAGAGAGTGAGGATTAATCGCACAGAAACGTGAGTTTTCCATGCATTTCCATATCAGGGACTTCATCGGCCACCCCCTTGATGGTGATTTCCTTTCCGTTCACCTGACCGTTCATGGTGACATGAACCAGGTCCAGGCCGAAAACGGATGCCATATTCAAGTCAAGAGAATGGCGGCGCGTTATGATCCTGGCTTCCCAATGGGTGTCATTGAGAGAATAGTCACCAACATAAAAAAGGGCGGAATTGCCACCATGCGCCTTTCCATTTCGAAGAACCATAACACCGAGACCCGATCCAAAGGGTGTTTCAAACGCTGTTTTATACAGTCCTTCTTGCATCACACATACTCCTCGATAAGGTTTAAATATAATATATTCGTAATTTTTGAAAAACCATATGGTTCCTTAGAAAAAGTCCATTTAAGTGCTTAGTCGAAGAGGAGACACGCAATGCCTTAGCGCAATCGCAACACCTATCAATAAATTTCTTTGCTTGGAAGTTGAAACGGAAATAGCCCGATTTTTGGCTAGAAATACTAGTTTGCTCTATCCAGGGTATGGCGGAGGGCAAGCGCCAGTTCTGACATTTTATAGGGTTTTTCCAAAACCCTGTTGTCCAGTTGTTTGAGTGCCCCTTCATAGGGCCCGGATTTTTTAACGTCGCTTTGAAATAATCCGCTGGTCAGGAGGACTTTGAGAGAGGGATGCTGTTTATAGGCTTCCTGTGCCAACTGATAACCGTTTATCCCTCCCGACATGATGACATCGCTGAAGAGTAAATCCACCCCTTCATTCTGATCGAGGACTTTCAAGGCTTGTTGTCCATTTTCCGCGGTGATCGTCGTATATCCCAACTCATTCAGATAATTGGATGTAATATCGAGAAGAGCGCCTTCATCATCGACGATCAGGATGGTTTCCCTGCCCCGGGGAAGGGGCGTAGCCGTTTCTTGTTGATTACTCTGATTTGCGGTGTCCTCCATACTGCAGGGTATATATAATCGAACGGTCGTTCCTTTACCGACTTCTGAAAAAACCTTGAGATAACCATCGGACCGTTGAATAAAACCATAGACCATGCTTAGGCCAAGGCCGGTTCCTTTCCCTACATCTTTTGTCGTGAAGAAGGGTTCCAGAATTTTCTCTTTCACTTGCTCTGTCATTCCGGAGCCGGTGTCACTGACAGAAATCATGACATAGTTGCCAGCTGTCGCTTCTGGATTGCGCTGAACATAGTATTTATCCAGAGTTTTATTGGCTGTTTCAATGATGAGTGACCCGCCATCCTGCATGGCATCTCGGGCATTCAGCGCCAAATTTAAAATAGCATTTTCCAAATCACCCGGATCTGTTGTGATATGCCAAAGATCTTTAGCGAGGCGAGTCTCAACTTTGATGGTTGCCATCACGGATTTGACGATCAGTTCTTTCAGATTTTCAATGAAGCTGTTCATAGAGGTAAGTTGCTGTTTCTGAGTATTCCTATTTGAAAAATTTAAAAGTTTTCGCGTTATTTCAACACCTCTTGTCACACCACGCTGAGCTATCTCCACACGTTTCAGGGCTTCTTTGTTGCCGACGAGCATGTCTGATAAAAGTTCAAGGTTTCCTTGAATTATGCAAAGCAAGTTATTGAAATCATGAGACACTCCACCCGTTAGCTGACCGATCGCTTCCATTTTCTGGGCACTGCGGATTTTCATTTCAAGCTGTCTGCGCTCGGTAACATCAATGAGACTTACCGGGACACTTTTATATCCTTCACTCGTGGTGGGTATTTTAAACGTGATGATTGCTGACAGGTCTTGTCCATCAAGTGTTCTGAAAGATGCCTCGGCGCGGAAAATCATTTTCTTGTCCCAGATCGCACAAAGCTCATCGATAAAGACAGCCATTGCATCTGGACCAACCGTACTACTTACGCGGTTCAAAATATCCTTTTGTGTGTCAGCGCCAAATAGTTTCAGGGTGGCTTTATTGACACTAATGATTTTTACCTGACTGGCAATTTCTTCAGCGATATTTTTATTGGTTTCAAGAAAGTACCGTAAATTTGTAACGCCTTCTTCTCTCAATTTCTCAAGCGCTTCCCGCACGCCAGAAAGATCCTCATTCCAAATAGAAACACCTGCATTTTCAAACAAGCCTTTAAAGCGGGCTTCGCTTTTTTGCACAATGCTGGCCAAATCGAGAAATCGATATTCGTGGGCAAGCAAAAGACCCAGAACCAGAGCGCCAAGGGGATACATAATACCGACGGGGAGAACCAGTTTCTGAAGGATGGCGAGGGCATCTATGCTGGCAGGCAGGGCAAACACCCAGAGCAAGCTGATCCCTGTCATGACGGAGGAGAGGGCGAGTAAATGTTTAGTACGGATAGTCCCTGGGATCATGGGGAATTTTTTAACAAACAGCATTCCGATTAACATGGCTGTCACAATCGCGCCAATACCGGCCCCTGTTCCCACGCCTCCCAGATAAAACCGAAAGGCAGCCACAAGGCTCCCGGCGACAAGTCCTGCTATATTCCCCGCAAAGGGACTTGCCAGCATGACAATAACGGTGCGTCCATCGACAATGATACCATCTGCCACTGTCATCGGTATTTGTATGCCGATAATGGCAATGCCCCCAAAGAGGATACCGTTTAGCAGGGACGCATAGAGTCTGGATATGGTCGTAATTTTTCGAAGAATATAACTGTAGAGAAATGTAAGAGCGATGAGCAGTGTCAGATTTTGGCCAAACTCAATGAGCATGCGCAGCATATCAGTCACTCGTTTCCTTTCAGCGCCAGTTGAATATTATAATAAAATAATATAACAACATTAAACACATTTAGAAAGAATCAATATTAAATTAATTCAACCTGTAGCGGCGCTCGTCAAGTGATGTCTGGAAAACAGTTTTACAGCTTTTTTTTCATATCAATATGATAGGGCTCAAAGCCCTGAGA
>JAESPT010000143.1 GCA_016765515.1 Sneathiella sp.
GTCTGGGTCACTCCAGCGCTGAAACCCAGCCTTAAAGCCATGCAGATTGACCTGGATGCCCGCGACCGAGAAAAACCATCTGATCATGCCCCTGTTATCGTCGATTTTGACCTTGCGCCCTGAATTAGATTCCAGTTTTTACATTACCATTATTTTGGGCCGTCGAGTCACAGAGCACAGCACCAGGATGAAAACCAAACATCAACTAGCGAATTATCCAATTTAACGTGTTACAGGCAGGGTCAAACCTTCATTGTCACCGATAGGCTCCCCGGCCGTGTCGACTAATGTCCCCACAAATTTCCCTTCGGCAAAGGATCCGTCAACCCGCTGGTTAAAGTTCATTTCTGTATCTTCGGGAATTCCCAGCTCTGACATCAGTTCTTTTATGCGGTCTCCTGTGTTGGCAAAATGAGAAGCAGGATTCAAATCAAGGATGGTCATTTCCTGAAGAATTTATCTTGTCTCCTCTGCACTTCTGGATATCTCGACAATCACGGCTTCTTCACCGGAGAGTTTGCTTGAACTGAATATATTTTATTGATGTCAACCGTCTCACCCGCCGGACGATAGACACTGAAGACAGTACCTGAACCTGCGACTTCGTTTTTCACGATGTACTTTCTATGATTTTATTTGCTAATCCGTCACTATTCAAAAGCGACAGGCCAAACAAATTCCTTATTCATGCGAAAATTTTTATTTAACCAGCAGGAAGAGTCAATCCCTCATTGAGGGCAATTCTTTTTCCCTCTGCGTTAATTAAGGAACCACTCAGTGTTCCATTGTTGAAGGTTGCGCTGTAGCCCATGGATTTTGCTTGAGCAGCGACTGTATTCTTTACCCAGCCGTAATACGTATCCGTCATGGCAGGATTTGCATCCGCACCCTGCATGGCCATTTCCACAGCGGCTCCGATACGCTGGATTATTGATCCATTATGCGCGCTCTTTAGATGATTGGAGAGTTCTCGTTCACTGCCATCATTAAGTTGTTCCTCAATTTTGGAAAGTAGCGGATGATCCCCAGCAACCTTGAAACTACCCGTAGCATCAATCTGAATGTCAACTTCGGTTGTTTCTGGAATTCCTAATTTGGTCATCAGTTCTTTGAGGCGGTTTTCAGCCTTCTGAAGATGAATTGCCGGATCCAAACTTAAAGGGACAAGCTCTGATATGACTTTATTGGCCGCCTTTGCATTTTCTGACAGATCTACGGTGACGGCCTCACTTTCAGTTTCTTTTATATCTGTATTTTCAGGAGGAGCAGATGCTGCACTATAAACCTGTGACACAGCTTGAGTTGAATATATTGAATTTGACGCGCTAATATCATTGATCATAAAATCATCCCTTTATTTCGCCTTTTGGCTTAAATGGATGCAAGAGTCATACCACTTTTAAGTGTTGACCTTTTCTACCGCCTGAATGGCCAGCATTTGGTTTGGCTAGGTAATTTTTGCCTGTTCAGGGCCCTATTTTCCTAGAGAGTGGACCTATCAGGTTACCGGTAATGCCCAACCTTTTCCGACAGCAACGTCATTTCCTGCACTATCAAGGAGGGATCCGCTTAATGAACCGTCCTTATAGCTGATGGAAAAATCCATAGAATTTGCCTCAGGCTGGACGGTGCTGCGAAGCCATTCAAAATAGTTTTCCGCCATCTGGGGATTTTCTTCAGCGCCCCGCGCCGCCATCCCCAAAGCATCAATTACATGCTGAAATCCGGTCCCGGAATGAGCCTTACTTAAAGAATTGGCCAGGTCTGCTTCGCTCCCGTCATTCAACTTTTCTTCAATTTTTGACAGTTGCGGGTGATCGCCTGTTACGGAATATGTTCCATCTGCATTCCGGCGAATATCCATCTCGGTTTCTTCAGGAATGTTTAACTCCTCCATCAGGTCTTTTAATCTCGTTTCTCCTTTTTGGAGAAAAATTGCAGGATCATAAACGACCGGAACAAGCTCGCCGACCAGGTTTTTTACCTTTTCGCCATTTTCCGACAGCTCAATATCCACCGCCGGATTTTGAGCTTCGGGAGTGCCTGTAATATCTTTAAGTCCTTCAGGATGATACGCCTTTACAGCATATTGAGCTGCATATACCGAATTTCCTGAATTGATCACATCTACCATGATTTCGCCTCTAAATTGATTTACTTGATCAATTCAAAGCAAAATTTGTACCACTTTTCAGCGTACTGCAGTTTTCATGATTAAATTGGCAGTGCTGAAGCAACTCATAAATTGCAGCTATTAAACTTGCCGATAAAGATGGTATCGCCCTTTAGTCACCCCTTCAGGCAAATCAAGGGGAGCCCAAACGTCAATCTCAAAAGGTTGGTCACTGACAATTACAGCGTCCTGAAGAAGAAGGTTCGGAAGAAATTCACCCAGCTTCTGAGCCAGCGAAACACTTGCAGCTTTATCCCCAGAGCCAATGTCGCAATGCACGAGTTTTGCCAAACCGGGCAGGCGGCTTTGCGCGTTAGGTACAGTTTGCAGAAAATCACCCAAAATCATATGCACCTTATCTGGAATACAATCTGGATGCGCTTTCACGTGTCGATCGAAAACATAAATATCCTCTGAAGAAAACAAACTGCGCAGATGATCATAGGTGCGGCCATTCCCCAGCCCCAGCTCCAGAACGGGGCCTTCCTGTCCTTTACTCAATTCTGCTGCGTGATTCAAACAATCCCGCTGTGCCGTGACCCGCCGTATAAAACTGTCAAGCCTGCTCATTTAGTCTCTCTCGTTCAATAAAATTCCATTCGTCCAAAACGTCTATATCTGTTTCAGTTTTGATATACATTTCTTTTAAGGTCAATAAGTCAGGAAAGGTCATCAGTTGTGCGCAAGCCCACACTGCAGCAACCCGAATGATCGGCGACGGATCTCGGAGTAAAGATTGAACATTCCCAATATTATTTGAATCTCCGGTATTTCCAAGGCTAATCAGCACGTTTCTGATAAATCTGTTCCGCCCCAATCGTTTCACCGGCGACCCCGAAAACAGCGCCCGAAAGGACGTATCATCCAGCGCCGACAGATCGGCGAGACGGGGGGCAGTCAGTTCACGTCTCGGCTGAAAGGCAATTTCTCTGGATTGCTGTGCATATTTATTCCAGGGACAGACGGCCAGGCAATCGTCACATCCATATATACGGTTCCCGATGGCGGCCCTCATGTGCCGCGGTATATGCGATCTGGTTTCAATGGTCAGATAGGATATGCATTTGGTGGCATCCAACTGATACGGGGCTGGAAAGGCATTGGTTGGACATACATCCAGACAGGCCGTACAACTACCGCAACTGCCCTCTTCTGCCTCATCGGGCTCGATCTCCAATGTGGTAAGAATACATCCTAAAAAGAGCCAGGACCCGAACTCACGGCTCAGAAGGTTGGTATGTTTTCCCTGCCAGCCAATCCCGGCAGAGGCGGCCAAAGGTTTTTCCATGACCGGCGCTGTATCAACGAATACTTTAACATCCGCGCCATATTCCTGAACAATCCACCGGGCGATGCGCTTGAGACGTTTTTTGATCAGCTCATGGTAATCTTTACCCAATGCGTAGACGGAGATGATACCAAGCTCCGGATTCATCGCATGGACCCGTGGATCTGTTTCCGGCCCATAATTCAAACCAAGAACAATCGCTGATTTGGCCTCCGGCCATAAAGATTGCGGATGTTTACGCCAGTCTTTCTTGGCAACCAGCCAATCCATATCCCCATGCCGGCCCTTCTCCAGAAAAGTTTCCAGATTGTCGCCTGGTGTCTCACCAAAATCAGCAGAGGCGATCCGGGCAGTATCGAACCCCTGCTCCAACGCAAATTCAATGAGTTTTTCTTTGTTTGATCCTTCGATCATGCGGCGATACCAGTCTGCTTAGAAATCGAGATCAGCATAATGTTTGGGGGCAGGCATCCCCGGTAAATTATCAGCGAGCAGGGACCGGAAAGTCGGGCGGGATTTTATTCTGGAATACCAGACTTTGGCCGTTGGATGCTGTTCCCACGGAACATCGCCAAGATAATCCACGGCAGAGAGCTGCGATGCCGCTGATATGTCGGCAAGACTGAACTCTTCACCAGCAAGCCAGCTCCGTCGCTCAATGAGATAGGAAATATAGTCTAGATGATAATGAATATTGTGATGGCCGGCCCGAATTGCTGCAGTATTTGGCGTCCCGGTCCGCGTCAGACGTTTCATAATTTTTTCATCAACCAGGTTGTCAGTAACCTCTCGCTGAAATTTATGATCAAACCAGCCCATTATTCGGCGTACTTCGGCTCTGTCTTTGGCTTCTTTTGGGAGAAGAGGTGTCTCTTCATAGGTCTCTTCCAGATATTCGATAATCGCCTGACTATCCGCAATAATAACGCCGTTTTCATCTTCCAGAACGGGAACTTCTCCCGCTGGATTTAACGACAGGAACGCATCTCTGCGCTCCCATTCCTTTTCCACGACAAGGTCATATTTCAAGCCTTTTTCATTGAGAGAAAGGCGTATTTTTCGGCAAGCTGGTGAAATCCAGAAATGATAAAGTGTTCGCATGGGGCCACCATACCCCACACGCCTTAAATGGAGAATAGATTCCTGTCCCCAGAGCGGCTATTAATCCGAAAAAAGATCAATGAACAGGCCTAGTGCGTAACTTCTCGCTCTTTTTCAAAAGCCGTGCACATTCTTCCTTAACTTGAAAGAACATTTCGGCCACATGAAGCTTACCCGCAGCATCAAGCCGATTGACTTCTTTGGAGGCTGCCAGCGGAGCATCCTCGCCAAAGAGCAGGATAAACTTCCGTGCCGCCCACATAACATCTTCACGCTCAATTATCGGATCGCTAAAGCGATCGTTGGCATCTGCTCGAATGGATGTGAAAGTGGCGGGAAATTCTTGCATTTTAATATCTCCAATATTTGATCTACTGTAAGAGAAGCAAACA
>JAESPT010000144.1 GCA_016765515.1 Sneathiella sp.
CAACCTATCTCTTTAATACCCAGCTGATCAAAACGGGTGATGACGGGACTATGCAATTGATCGCGCCCATGGAATGCCGGGAAAACAACCGGGTTCATGCCTACCTTGAAAACCTTCTTACGAAAGATACGCCAATCCAAGACATCACGTATCTGGATGTTCGGCAAAGCATGAAAAATGGGGGTGGTCCGGCGTGCCTTCGTTTGCGCGTCGCTCTGTCCAAAACTGCACGGGACAGTATCAAACCCCGTGTTTTTATGAATGATGAATTGTTTAGTGATCTTTCAAACTGGGTTAAAAAACACTACCGGGACCAGCTACTACCTGAAGATTTGGCTGATCCAGCCCTTCTGGTTGAATGCCGGACTGCCCTCGATGCGCTTACGCAAATTCTGCAGCTGGGTTCCGTCTACGATTTTCAGTTGTCATAATCCACATCTGTCAGATAAAGACCGTGAGCAGGCGCATTGGGCCCGGCTTTTTGACGATCTTTTGCTGCTAATGCTGCGGCAAGATCATCCTTGGACCACTGCCCTAACCCAACGAGAGAGAGCGTTCCCACCATGGCGCGAACTTGATTGTGAAGGAAGGACATAGCAGAAACCCGTATCTGAATTTCGTTCTTAAACCGGGAGACATCCAGCCGCGACAATGTCCGTATGGGTGATTTTGCCTGACAGGCGACAGCCCTGAAACTAGTGAAATCATGTTTACCAATGAGCAATTGTGCCGCGTCATGCATGGCATCACTGTTCAAATTACGTTTTACCCGCCAGGCAAGGCCCTGATCCACAGTCAATGGCGCGTGTCTATTGATAATGCGATAAAGATAGTGGCGGCTTTTTGCTGAAAAACGAGCATTAAATTCTTCATCCACCACAGTGCAATCAAGTAGGGAAATTGCCGCTTCACCCAAATGAAAATTGATCGCATTCATCACCGTCTCTGTGGAATAGTCTCCCGTTATTTCGAAACTCGCCACTTGCCCCAAGGCATGGACGCCCGCATCCGTACGCCCGGCTCCCTGAATTCGAATCTCCTGTCCGCAAAACTTATAAATGGCTTCTTCTATATGTTGCTGAACGGAGGGTTGATCTTTCTGCCGTTGCCAACCGGCCAAACCCCGCCCATCATATTCAATGGTAACCTTGTAGCGGGTCATCCGGTCAGGACCTCGCCCTTGGGTATTTTGTACCCATTTACAAAAACCTTACTTGTCATCGGTGATTTTCCGGCGCGCTGCAGCAAAGTGAGCTTCAGCGCTCCCGTTCCGCAGGCTACGGTAAGCTCATCATCCAAGATTTCACCCGCAGAACCCGATCCCTCGGCAAGGTCGACATTGAGCACTTTGATTCGCGTACCCTCATGTTCAAAATAGGCACCTGGGAAAGGGCTCAGCCCGCGGATATGATGACTAAGTTCAATGGCTGGTTTAGACCAGTCAATCACCGCTTCACCCTTATCGATCTTGGAGGCATAGGTGATGCCTTCTTCCGGCTGAATCTGGGGAGTGAGTGTACCCGTCTCAAGTTTCCCCAGAGTATCCACCATCAACGGCGCACCGATTTCCGCCAAGCGATCATGCAGGCTACCCGCTGTTGCCTGCTCGGTGATCGAAACTTTTGTTGTCGCAAGAACATCCCCTGTATCAAGCCCTTGCGCCATTTGAATGATGCCCACACCGGTTTCCGTATCACCGGCCATAATCGATCGCTGAATGGGAGCCGCGCCGCGCCATCTTGGAAGCAGGGAGGCATGCAGGTTTAGGCAGCCATATTTAGGGGCATCCAAAATCGGTTTAGGGAGAAGGAGGCCATAGGCAACCACCACGGCCACGTCCAGATCAAGGGCCGCAAAGTCAGCTTGAATATCTTCAGCTTTCAAGGATTTAGGTGTGCGGACTTCGATCCCAGCAGCTTCCGCCATTTGATGAACCGGTGTGGGCCGCAGGTTTTTACCGCGTCCCGCTCGTTTTGGTGGCTGGGAGTAAACGCAGACAACGTCATGAGGGGAATCGATCAATTCTTTTAGAACGGAACAGGAAAACTCCGGCGTTCCCATGAACGCTAGTCTGAGATTCCCCATCACTTTCCCCTTAACTTGCCATTTTCTTCTGTTTGAGCAATTTCCGTAAAATCATATTCCGCTTCAACGCCGAAATATGGTCAACAAAAAGAATGCCGTCCAAATGATCAATTTCATGCTGCAGACAGGTTGCCAGTAATCCATCTGCATGGAGTTTCTGTTTTTTCCCATCAACGTCCAAATAGTTCAGTTTTATTTCTGCAGGCCGCACAACATCTGCATAATGTTCTGGGACGGATAGACACCCTTCTTCATAACAAGCATCGTTATCAGACGCCCAGGTAATTTCCGGGTTTATGATTGCGAGGGGCTGCGGGTCGTTATCTTTATCGCCCTTACCGATGATATCCAAAACAAGAAGCCGTTTCTGGACCCCCACTTGAATGGCAGCAAGCCCTATACCGGGCGCAAAATACATTGTTTCATACATGTCTGCGATCAGTTTGCGAATTTCGCCGTTCACGTCGTCGACAGGGGTGGATATGATTTTCAGCCGCGGGTCAGGCGCGGTAATTATCGACAAAAGGGCCATGGTCTTCCAAGAGTCTTCAAGTTAATGTACGTAATCTATAATTTCACACTTTAGGTATTACTCCGCCGACTATACGTCAAGGTTATTGACGAAAAACTAAGATATAATCTTATTAGGCCGAGCTGGGAGGCTCGAACATGGAATATGTGTTAATCGCAATTATCGTTGCGCTTGGAATTGCTTCTGGCGCCCTCATCTATAAAATGGGGAAATCTGAAAAATTGATCGCTGCAGCCTCCGCCAACAGTGACAATCTCACCCGACTTACAGAAAATCTCCTCGCACAGCAGGCTCAGTTGGAAGGACAATTGAAACAAATTTCGGTTGATAGCGCGACTGGCCGAACCGAAATCAACAAGACATTGTCAGACCGCCTGGATTCGGTTTCCAAACGTCTGGGAGACAGCCTCACTCTATCGACGGAAAAAACTGGAAAATCCTTAAGCGAATTACAGACGCGCCTTGCCATTATTGATAAAGCTCAGGACAATCTGACCGAACTTTCCAGTCAAGTCGTTGGGTTACAGGATATACTTGCCAATAAACAGGCGCGCGGTGCCTTTGGTGAGTTACAGCTGAACGATTTGGTGA
>JAESPT010000145.1 GCA_016765515.1 Sneathiella sp.
ATTTTCAGGAAGTGGGGGCAAATGGACCTTTTGACAGTTGATGAACTTCGGATGATTCTGAGTTTTATCCGATTTTTACTTTTTTTCGGAATTATGCTTTTCTTTGGCTACATCAGGACGCGGATCCCCCAGAAAGATAAAGGGGTCCTTACTCTGATCATCGGCTTTGCAATTCTGGCTTTTGCCTCGCTCTTTAATTCTCAGGCGATATTTCCTGATTGGCTTCCCCTCTTGAACACTGAATTTGGCTCCAAAGCCATTATTCTCATGTCACATTTGGGATATATTTTAGGGACATTAACCGTAGTTTTTGGGCTGATCTACTGGAGTAACTCAGTCGTAAAACTGCACTATTATGCCAAAGAGGCCAAAATCGTTCGCGATCAAATTAGTGATCAAAATGCACTGTTGCAGGAAACCACCCGAGATCTGGAAATTAGAACAATCGATTATTTGGAACAACGAGAGGCAGCCATTGAATCCGAGCGTTCAAAAACCAACTTTCTGCGCAATACCAGTCACGAACTCAGAACACCTCTAAACGCTATTATCGGTCTATCAGAATTACTGGCAAATGGGACCTATAAGAATGAAGAAGAGCGAGCAGAATTTTCTAATATGATCCTGTCTTCAGGCAAGAACCTTCTTAAAACCATTAATACGATTCTTGAAATTTCCCGGATACAATCAGATGAATATACGCCTTCTTTAAAGGCTGGGGAAATCAAGGAAATTATCGATGAATGCGTTGCCCATTGCCTTCCCAAGGCCCACTCGAAATCAATCAAAATTTCAGTTTTACTCAAAGAAGAAAATAAAGTTCGGGCAATATTTGATACGAAAGCCATGCGCCACATCCTGATCCGAATAATCGATAATGCACTCACTTACTCACCTGAAGACACAGAGATTACAATTCGAGCCGTTATGAGTGATCAGGAGCAGGTGAAAATTGTTATTGTCGATCAAGGGCCTGGCATTGATCCGGAATTTATCGACAATATTTTTGAAGTCTTTGGGCGTGCAGAGCACTGGAAGAACCGCGGTGAAGGTGGCGCGGGTCTTGGTCTCGCACTCTCCAGCAAAATGGCTGAAATTCAAAATGGGAAACTCGAAATTGAAAGCGATGGAGTAAACGGAACAACCTGCAGCATTTCACTTCCTGCTTGCGCCTGACGGACATAAAAAAACGGCCCACAATGGAGCCGTTTTTCGTTAGGTTTATTGTCTATCAGAGTATGCGTTTGCGAATTTGTGTCACCAGCAATTCCACAATCGCAACAACGGCCAACATACTTAAGAGAACCATACAGACACGATCCCAGAAGAAAAGTTCGAGTGCTGTACTCAAGGCAACGCCGATACCACCGGCTCCAACCAACCCGAGAACCGCAGATTCCCTCAAATTAATATCCCATCGGAAAAGGACAATTGACCAGAAAGTCGGCAACACTTGCGGCCAATATCCCATGGTCATGATGCTGAACCAGGGAGCTCCCGTTGTGTGTAAAGCTTCGATCGGCCCTTTGTGACTTTCCTCCAAGGCTTCGCCAAACAATTTTCCAATAAACCCGACAGAACGAAAGGCAATTGCAAAAGCGCCCGCCAAGGGACCAGGGCCGAGGATCGCCACAAACAACAATGCCCAGACAAGAGAATTGATACTTCTGGAAGACACCAGAATAAACCGGGCGATCCAATTCAACAGTTTGTTTTGAGTGACATTTTCCGCAACCATCACCCCCACCGGAATTGCCATAATTATGGCGATCAATGTTCCCAGTGTCGCGATGTGAATGGTTTCCAGCATGGCGTCATGGATACTGTCTGGATAGTAAGAGACATCCGGCGGCCACATGCGATTAAACATATCCGCAAATTGTTCCGGCGCATCTATTAGAAATTCCGGAATAATTTCAATTGTCTGCATGGAAACGACAATTGCAGCCAGCGTCACCACATAAAACAAAAACCGTGAAGTTCGTTCCAAGGGCGTAAATCTGGTCCAGTTTTTCTTTTCAAGAAAAGTCGGATTATCAAGAGTTTGCTGGTTCATCGATACAGTTTCCTCATGATATTATTAACACCCTCAGCAACCATGATGACGGCAATAATGGAAATCAGAATGGCAGAGACAAAATCGTAATCAAACCGTTGGAAGGCCGCAAAGAGGGTCCCGCCGATACCACCGGCGCCGACAATTCCGACCATGGTTGAATTTCGCAGGTTTGAATCCAGCTGATAGGATATAAAACCAATAAACCGGCCCATAACTTGCGGCAGTACCCCATAGGTGATGACACTTGAGAAAGGAGCACCGGTCGCCCGAATAGCTTCAATTTGTTTGAGGGAGATCTCTTCGATTGCTTCTGCAAAGAGCTTTGAAATAAATCCAATGGACGCGACAACCAAAGCCATAGATCCTGCGAGAGCACCAAAACCAACTGCTTTTACAAACAGGATCGCCACAATCACTGGATGAAAGGATCGACAGGCGACAATAATCGCCCGGGCAGGCCACGTTACCCATGCGGGCATCAAATTTCGAGCGGCTAGAAACCCAACCGGTAACGATAAAATCACCCCCACTGTGGTCGCGATAACTGCAATCTGCAGGCTTTCCAACATACCTTCAATCAGAAGAGCATAACGTTCAAAATTGGGCGGCATCATTCGGCCAATAAACTCGGCGCCCCGGTCGATACCAACATACATACGCTGCAGATTTATATCGAATAATGTGAGAACGTACAGGAGATAGGCTGCGAGCAGAATATAAGCAATAGTCCCCGCCCAATTTCGCTTGGGGACGTATTTTCGTTTGCCATTCGACGTGGCTGCGTTACTCATGATAACCAGTCCTCACCACCATAAATGGTTTTCAAATGATCATTTTGAAGATCTTCCGGCGGGCCATCAAAAACAACTTTGCCTGCGGACATGCCAACAATGCGATCAGCAAATCGCTTGGCAAGGCTCACATCGTGAATATTGATAACCACGGGAATGTGTCGCAAGCGCGCTTGTTCTGTCATAAGATCCAGAATCTCAACGGATGTCTTCGGATCCAATGATGACGTCGGCTCGTCAGCCAGAAGTATATCGGGTGATTGCATCAAAGCCCGGGCTATGGCAACACGCTGGCGTTGGCCACCGGACAGAGCATCCGCCCGTTGGTTAGCAAAGTCCGCCATACCAACTTGTTCAAGCAATTCAAAAGCTTTATCGATGTCCTCTGGGGAGAATTTTCTGAGCCATGCGCGAAAGGCAGAAACATATCCTAACCGCCCACTCAGAACATTTTCCATAACAGACAGGCGTTCCAGGAGATTATATTCCTGAAAGACCATCCCGATGTGGCGCCGCGCATAGCGAAGCTGGCGCCCCTTCAGTTTCGCAAGATTTTGCCCTTTAAAAAAAATATCCCCACTTGTTGGATCTACCAGACGGTTTATGCAACGGATCAGTGTACTTTTCCCGGTTCCAGAGGGACCAATAATTGCGGTTATCCCTTTAGCTTCCAACTCCAATGAAATGCCCGATAAAACGGGTACACCAGGGACATATTCCATAACAAGGTTTTTGAGAACAAGTGAACCAGATGTGTTCGCCTGATTGTGTGGCTCTGAAGCAGTCGCCAATTGGGTCATGGTAAATTCCAGTTGCAATTACTTTTTTGAATCCGGGCTAATACACCGGTCAAAAAAATATAATTAACGGATAATAGGGAGGATGGAAGCCGAGCGCAAAAGCCCGGCCTCCCCCAGGGAGAATGCGAAGTCGATAGTTTGACTTCGCTGCTCGTTAGTTCTTCTTGGTTTTCTTCGCCTTTTTGGCAGCTTCCTTTGCAGCCAAAGAGCTCAGCCCCTTCCTGTCATAGGAGGCGCCTGTCGCCGCTGCAATTGTGCGGATTACATCCCAATCAGCTTTGTAGGTAATCGGATAGAAACGATCGGCTCCTTTAAAAGCTTTCTTCATGCTTTCAGGAAAACGGTATGTGTGGAATGCTCCAACAATCTTGTGAACCAGATCTGGCTTCAAATTGTGGGCGTAGGCGAAAGAAGAGGTTGGAAATTTCGGACTGCGGTACAGGATTTCGATTTCGTCCGCGTTGACAACACCGCGTGCGACCATCCGGCTATACACGTCAGAGGCAACAGGTGCGGCATCATAGTCACCCGCGATAACGCCCAGAATGGACTGGTCATGCTTTCCAGAAAAAACAATTTCGTAATCATCGCCCGGAACAAGTCCTTCATCAGGCAGGAGTGCGCGAGGCGCAAGATTACCAGAATTTGAGGATGGAGACGTGTGAGCAACTTTCTTACCCTTCAGATCGGCCAAGGATTTGATGCCACTGTCTTTGCGGGTAATCATGATCAGATTATACCCCTGGAAACCGTCGGCGTTACCTTTAACCGCAATCGGTACAGCGCCAGCCAGATTAACAGAAAAGCCTGTTGGCCCCGTTGAGAAACCCGCAACATGCAACCGGCCAGAGCGCATTGCTTCAATTTCAGCTGAATTGGATTGCACGGTATAATACACGACTTTCTTACCTGTCGCTTTTGCGAGATAGGCTTGGAAATCGGCAAACGCATCCCGGTAAACTGCTGGGTCTTCAACAGGCGTATAAGTAAAGACAAGAGTGCCCGGATCTTTCCATTTTGATTCATCCGTCGGTGAATCTGCGACAAGATCATTGTCAACATCACAATACAGGGTATCAAGTGAGCCGCGCTGGCAATTTTCTTCTGCATATGCTGGGCTCATCACCCCAACCATCATAGCACCGGTGATAAAAGTAGCCGCACAAGCCAAAATTTTTGAACGCATTGGTTCCTCCCAAAATGTCTGTTCAGTTTCCACGTCCTAATTTTTCATATAATATTGTCTTGGACGTTGCAGATAGTAAAAGCAAGTCCCGGGCCAAGTCGCATATCTTATTTAACAGACTGTTTTTAAATATATATTCAATTATACTTATATATATAATCAATCGATTTCTGACATATTTGACAAGCCTATTGTCCAATAATATGACATTTATGTCAGAATTGAATAAAAATTCAATACCCAGCAACCCTACACGCCTCTGGAAAGACTTGCAGTTTCCACCAACATCGCACAAATTTGGCCCGTGTGTCGATTGAAGGAGCCCGTAAAATCGCCCAATCAGGAAAATTGAACCTCTCAAATCTCTTACCGCACAGTATCGGTGCCAAAGTGAATTTGGCATTTGCTGTAATCTGCACAATAATGATTGGTACACTGGTTTTGTCTTGGCTTGCATTTCGAGAGCTGGGCGCACAAATCAGTGAATTTAATGAAGTCAGCACACCCTCTCTCTCCAAGTCCATTCATCTTCTGGGGATTGCCAATAGCTTTTATGAAACCGGGCCAGTGCTCGCTAATGCCTCTACCACCGGAGAAAGGCGCGTCATATATGCCCGTATGGTTGATTATTTAAACCGCATGAGCACCGTGAATATTGCCTACGAAAAAGAAACTTTTGACCAAGAGAATCGAGCAAGAATAACCAGATTGATCGAACGTCTTAAAACCAGCCTTACTCTGTTGAACAGTTCAGCCAAATACCGGATCAGACTATTGGAGTTTGAAGCGGAGAAACAAATCTTATTCAGTGCCGATTTTCGGCGCCTTCAAAAACGCATTGCAGACTTGGCAGAAACACAATCACCGGTCGGTCTGGATCTGGTTAATTTTGATCGTTTGGCCATTGAGTTTCATGACCTGATCACCAACTGGCAGAGTGTGCACACCAAAGCTCACATCAAGGATCGTCTGGATGCAATAAAAATATCAAAAAACAAACTATCCAAGGAAACCAATATATTTCCTGTCTCCATCGCAAGTGAGACAGAGAATTTACTCCAGCACCTGACTATAGAAAATCATCTTCTGGACCTGAAGGTAAAGCAATTTGAAATTCAGGAAAATACAGCCCGGGAACTGGAAAAGGTAAAAGTCAAAATCATTCAGATCCGTCTGATCCTTTCCCTCAATGTGAAACGTACAGAACGAGACATTGAAGAAGCAGCTGAAGATGCGCGCCGCCTCATTCAGTCCCGTACTGCGCAGCTTGCCATAGCCGTATTCGTAGTGGTTTTGTTGGCTTTTTTTGCTAGCCTCGTCTTTGTCAGACGCTCTCTTGTCCGCAGGCTCACAGCACTCGGGGTCTCCATGCAGCAAATTGCCAAGGGCAAACTGAACACCCCCATCAATGTCAAAGGCCAGGATGAAATAGCGCGAATGGCGGAAGCATTATTGATTTTTCGCAATACAGCCAGAGAAGTAGAAGAACAGCAGACCCGAGCAATCATTGAAAGCTCCGTCGCGGGCCTGGTTATGACGGACAGTCAGGGTGTGATTGAATTCCTAAGTTATACCGCGCGCCAACTCTTCGGCTATGACCCGGTGGCCATGCCGCAAAGAAGGCAGACCATCTTTGACTTGGTCTCTCAAAACGAACACGCACCCTTAAGGAGTTTGATGCACTCACAATCGAGCAATACACCCTCAAGTCTGGATAAAAGCGCAACGACAATCATCGAATTGCCTTTTCACCGGAAAGACGGCAGTTGGTTTCCAGGGGATATTGCTTGCCGTAGTGTTATTCAGCGTAGCGGAACCAAACTTATTTTTACGATCTATGATGTATCAGATCGAAAACTTGCTCAGCAAAAACTGGAAGAAACTGTCGCCCTTCGAACGGCTGATTTGCAAGCTGCCAATTTGGAACTGAAGCAGGAAGTGGAAACCCGCCAAAATACAGAGATAAAACTCAGAAGCACAAAGGAGGAACTGGTTCAGGCCAGTAAACTGGCCTCTCTAGGCAAAATGGCGTCGGGAATTTCTCACGAGTTAAACCAACCCCTGATGGCGGTATCAAACTGGATCCACAATGCCGTTTTACTGCTTGAAAAAGGAAACTTGAAAACAGTCAATAAAGCTCTGCAGGATATGGATATCCAGGTAAATCGAATGATTGAACTGGCGTCTCATCTTCGCACCCTTGCCCGGCAACCCGAACTCTCCTTCAAGGCAGCGGATCCGTGCGTCATCCTTGATCGAGCCCTCGCTCTTTTTTCGCTGAGAGCTGCCCAGGATGGCGTTGCCGTCGGTAACAAGATTGAAAAAGGATACTTTAAACTGGAAACAGATTCACTGCGGTTGGAACAGATCTTTATTAACCTGATATCCAATGCGTTTGATGCAATGAGACACAGTCCAACGCAAAATCTGGAGATCGCCTGTCAGATACAAGATGGAGGAACATTGGAAATCACTTTTTCAGATACGGGCCCCGGTATTTCTGATGAAGAACTTCCTCATCTTTTTGATCCTTTTTTCACGACAAAAGAAGTGGGGCAAGGGATGGGATTAGGCCTGTCCATTTCCTACAATATTGCCCGTACTTTGGGCGGAAACATTCACGCGATGAATAATGCAAGTCTTGGAGCGACGTTTATTTTGACCCTTCCGCTCAAACGACAGTCGAACCTTTCTCCCGTTCAAGCTGAGGAGATCTGGTGATGGGATCCCTCAAAACAAATATCTCGGTTCTCTTTATCGACGATGATCCCGCGGTCTTGAGCAGTGCGGCACAGACACTGGAATTGTCAGGCTTAAGCGTGTCAACGTTTGATCGAGCTAAACCCGCGCTTGAAATTATTGCAACGGATTTACCGTCCATTGTTGTTGTTGATGTTCGTATGCCTGAAATGGATGGACTGGAATTCCTTGAAAAAGCGATCGCTTTAGATCCTGAACTCCCGATCATTATGCTTACAGGGCATGGGGATGTGGATATGGCGGTCCGTGCCATGCGGATCGGTGCCTGGGATTTCCTGCAAAGACCCGTTCATCCACGCCAACTGGTGGACTGTGCTGATCGCGCGATAAAACACAGATCCGTCATATTGGAAAATCGAGAATACCAGAAAGCATCCCTGGATATTGATGGAATATCACAACGTTTATTGGGAGATTCTGAATCCATTCGATCCTTGCGGGAAACTGTGGCAGCCCTGGCAAACGCGGATGCCAATATCCTGATCCGCGGAGAGACAGGATCGGGGAAAGAAGAAGTGGCCCGCTGTCTTCATGATTTTGGCCCTCGCAAGGATAAGAATTTTGTTGCGATCAATTGTGGTGCCGTTCCTGAAAACATGATCGAAAGTGAGCTTTTTGGTCATGAAAAAGGTGCTTTCACAGGGGCGCAATCCCGGCGAATAGGGAAATTGCAACATGCAGATGGCGGCACGGTCTTTTTGGATGAAATAGAATCCATGCCCCTCGACATGCAAGTCCGCCTGCTCAGAGTTCTACAAGACCGGGTTGTCGAACCCATAGGCGGAAATCGCTCAATCCCTTTGGATATACGTATAATCGCCGCCAGTAAGGGAGATCTCTATGAACGAGCCTTGCAGGGTCAGTTTCGAGATGATCTGTATTATCGACTTCATGTAGCCGAAATTTTTGTCCCGCCCGTACGAGAACGACAGGATGATATTCTCATTCTGTTCAAGGCTTTTTTAGAACGCGCCGCAGTAAGACTGGATAAAGCCGTCCCGCTCATTACGCCCGAACTGGAACAGGAACTCCTTGTCCATAATTGGCCGGGTAATGTTCGGGAAATTGTAAGTGCTGCCGAACGCCACCTGCTGGACCTGCCCATCAAGGGTCAACGGACATCGTCACCCTTACCAACGCACCAGCAGTTTAGTCTGCAACAGAAGTTAGACACCTATGAAAAGAGCCTGATCCTGAAATCACTGGCTGACAATAATGGATCCATGCAGCATACAGCCGACGATCTGCAATTGCCCTACAAGACCCTCTATCTGCGGTTGCGAAAATATGGCATCGACAAGAAAACTGGCAAAGAGTGAGCCGTCCTATCCCCCCGCCCGTTCTCTTAAATAAAGTTTGAACATTTCCTGTGAGATTTTAAATTGCTCTTCGATATCTTCTTCCGGGCGTGCAAACATCTGTTTCACGGCAAGCCCCC
>JAESPT010000146.1 GCA_016765515.1 Sneathiella sp.
GGCGGGTGGACTGAGCCGGAACGATCAGAACTGGATCTGCCAATTGCGGCATAAGACCGCCATCCCGGCCGGTCAGCGCGGTTGCCACAAGACCTTTTTTCCGCGCCATCTTTAAGGCAGCGATGATATTGGGGCTTGTACCGGAGGTGGAGATACCAACGGCCACATCGCCCGGTTTGCCTAGGGCTTCAATCTGGCGGGCGAAAATTGCCTCATATCCCAGATCATTGGCACCGGCGGTGAGGGCCGATGTATCTGTATTAAGGGCAATCGCTGCGATGGGAGCCCGATCACCGATAAAGCGAACGACAAGTTCCGCTGCCAGATGCTGGGCATCGGCGGCGCTGCCGCCATTGCCAAAAAACAGGATTTTACCGCCGCCTTCTATGGCGGTTACCCAGGTCGAAAGCATTTTTTGAAACGGATTATAAAGGGAACTCCGCGTATCGGCTAAAACGCGGGCATGATCTTCAAGCTCGTCCTGAAAATAGGTCTGAAGTTCCAAAAGGGCTCATCCTCAAATATTATCTGTCTATGGGTAATAGTATAGACGGTAAGCGGATGTAAATGCTCAGTTTGTTCAAAGGACGGCAATTTGGCTGGATTGACCCTAGGAGGCGTCTCCTTCTTGCGGTGGGATCGTCCGATTTGCGATATCTTTGATGAGCCGCATTTGACGCGGCAATAGCTTTTTGTGGGCGTAATTGTCCAGGACACTTTGCCGGGCTGCTTTTCGAATGGAATCCATGTCTTTGTGATTATCCAGCACATAGGCAATTTTTTCGGCAAAGGCCTCAACATCAAAGAAGTCGGTCAGAAAGCCGTTTTCTGTATCCCGTATGACCTCTCGCACTGGCGCGGTATCACTGGCGACAACCAAGGCACCACAGGACAGGCTTTCGATTAACGACCAGGACAGGACAAAGGGAACGGTTAAATAGGCCTGTACGGTGGAGGCCTGCATGACTTTCAAATATTCATTATAGGGGAGTAATCCGGTGAAATGCAGCCGGTCCATGTCGGGTTTCAGCTCTTCCAACATGCGTTTGCGCCAACTTTCTCCTTCGGGAAGTTTTTTACCGTAAGCCACCCGATCCTGGCCAACCACCACCACGTGAAGATTGGGACGCTGTTTCATCAACAAAGCTGCGGCGCGCATAAATTCGGGGAAACCACGATAAGGCTCCATGCCGCGCGTGGCATAGGTCAGTATTTCGTCGGCATGGGTGAGATCCAGGTCACCGAATTTTTTTGAGGCATTTTTGTTGGGCTTAAAAAAATCTGTATCAACACCATCATGCAGGACAGAGAGCTTTGATTTGAATATGTCAGGAAATTGTGACGCTTGAAACTGTGTCGGTATCTGCCCCCAGTCACAGTGGGCAAGATCCATGAGGACCGGCATGTTTTTGGTTCTTATGCGACCGGCATCATCAAACCCGAGCTCAGAGTCTTTCAGGAAATCAGCATCGGAGCCGAAGGCATGATAATACCATTCAAAATAACAGAGCAATTTTGCATCTGGAAACACGTCTTTGACATACAAGGAAGGTCCCCAGCCGGAATGGGCACAGATTAGATCCGGTGTGAAGCCTTTCTTCTTCAGATCAAGGCAGACACGGAACATGGATTGCCCGTTAATGACAGCCGTTTCACTATTTCGAAGATAGTGGTGTGTATCGGGTTTGGCCTCCCGGTGAGGTTTGTAGAGAACATTCAGCACACCGGGTATTTTTTCAACTGCCCGATGGGAGGCGAAAACGATCTTGTTTTTCTTTTTCTCGCCCAATTTTGCCGCAACATGTCGGTATTGAGCTGGAAAGTTATTATGTAGAAACAAAACCCGCATTACTTTGTCGTCTTCCGTGACAGTGTTCAATGTCCATTAATTGTTGAGAGTATGGTTAATCTGTATTGGTTAAATCAACCCTAACTTTTAGATCCGTATTTTAACGCCGGCAGGTCACTTTTGAAAAAGTTGGTTCTTTTCGATCCTGCAATTTTGCCGGGAATTTGAGAATCGATAATTGAGGAGATAGAGATTTCCAGTCTCCTCCGGCATATTTTAACCATAAGTCCGAAGAAATTAACCTTAATGTGTTGAATTTTATACTTATTCTATACAATCGTGAAACCCGCAGTATTGCTCATATTATTCTACTGTTGAGCACATAAGCCAGTGAAAATGACGTGTTTTTAGATTGACAATAAATACTAATAAAGAATAACTTAATATAAATATTCAGTAGATTGGCGATCAGTTCTGTACGCCGCCGTGTTCAGTAGAACTTGATACAAAAGAGGATCGTCAAACCAATTGAGGTAACTCAAATGATGATGGTGAGTAAATTAATAATAGTTGTTGTTGGCGCAATACCATTATGGGCTGTTCCAGCACAGGCAGCGACATTCAACGTAGATTTTTTAGATCCTCTGGTTCTTGGCATGCCAGCAGCGGATTCAACAACAGGAACTGTGGAAGAAGATGTCTCCGACACCACTTTTTTCCGCCGTTCACCCTGGGACACAACATCACATCCAGATGAGACATATACAGCCGTCTACGGGGATTCCTCTGCGACATATAATTTCGCAAGCTCAATGTCAGGGCTCAGCCTTCTGTGGGGATCTGTTGATACGTATAACAGGATTATCTTTTACTCTGGTGTAACTCTCGTTGATTCCCTGACCGGAACACAGGTTTTAGACGCTGGCCTTGGCGTTCCTGAGGGCGAAGGTTATGCCAATATCACAATCTCTGCTCTTCTCTTTGATCGCGCTGTTTTTATCTCTGATACCCTAAATTCATTCGAATATTCAAACCTTGTTGTGACATCGATTCCGCTGCCTGCCGCATTTTTTCTCTATGGTGCCGGAATGGTAATTCTCAGCCTTGTTGGCAGGATTAAGCGTCGCAAACCGGGACTGTAACGACCATCCATTGCAGATAATGGCACGAAAGGGATAGCGGCTTATAGGCCGCTTTTCTTTGTTCTGCATCTTAACATCAATGCCTCCAAATCAGACACGTGATAGGCTAATATCCACCCTGGGAATCGCTTTGCAAAAGCAAGATATTTACGCATTGCACAGACATAAACTATTGAATCAGAGAGAAATAATGTAGTGATTCCTGAATGCTTTCCTTGAATATTAACTATGACGGAATAAAAGTTAACCATAATACATTGAATTTTATACTTTTTTTATTGATCCTGTAGGCAGCAGAAACGCTCACTTTTTGAGCGTTATTGTAGGCCAACCTTGCGGAAGTATCTGTTTTTAAATTGACTTTTCCTCATAAAAAAAGGCACTTAGGACATAACAAGTAGTTGATTAATGAGCATTTCGGCTCGGGCATAACACGGTGTTCACACAAGATACCGGTAAGGTCCAGCCGCTAAACCAGTTGGGGGA
>JAESPT010000147.1 GCA_016765515.1 Sneathiella sp.
GAATGCATCGCAATCCAGATGTGCCAGGCTTAATTCTGTCAACTCTGCATGCTTTACGAGCCTTGGAGAACGGCAATGAGGACACCTGGATGGAGAAGTCTGTTCCTGTTTCTCTAAAATATTGAAACAATTTCGGCAAAGCGTGGGCATCAAAAACCTCTAACTAACCTGGCCAAAGCCAAGCAGCACCGCGAACACCAGAGGAATCTCCGTATTTAGCTTTAACAAAAGGAGTTTCGATACCGTCGGAAAAACAATATTCTTGCCACAGGCGCGGGGTGTTTTCGTAGATCTGTCCAAGTTTGAAAGCCCTCCGCCACAGACGATGATATCAGGATCCAGAACATTAATAATACTGGCGAGTGCTTTCGCAAGCCGTCTTTCATAAGTTGCCAATGTACTCAATGCCGCTTCATCTCCGTCGTCAGCCAGAATTGCAATTTGTTGAGCCGTCGGGCCAGTAGCACTAACTGCATCATGGGATCTGCTTAATCCCGGTCCAGACAAAAACGTCTCAATACAGCCTTTTTTTCCGCAAAAGCATTCCGGGCCAGGTCTTTCATTCTGGTTAGCCCAGGGTAGGGGAATATGTCCCCATTCACCTGCGACTGCATTGGGACCATTGAGTATCGACCCATTAACAACAATGCCGCCGCCAACGCCTGTGCCCAGAATAATGCCGAAAACAACTGATTTTCCCTGACCAGCACCATCAATCGCTTCGGATAGTGCAAAACAATTTGCATCATTGGCCACTTTTACCGGGCGACCTAGGAAGGAATTCAGATCCAATTCAAGAGGATGACCATTTAATTCGGTTGTATTGGCATTTTTTGCCAGCCCGGTTTTTGGGGATATTGTCCCGGGAATTCCGATGCCAATTGTTCCGCGTTGACCCGTTTCCGCCTCCGAATTTTCGACGAGAGCCTTGATATTCTTCAGGATATCTTCGTAGCTACCTCGTGGCGTATCCCGCCGCTCTCGATAAATTTCCGCCCCTCCTGGGGCCAGAGCGATAATCTCGGTTTTTGTCCCGCCAAGGTCGATACCAAGTCTCATGTTACGACCCTTTTTTCAGTACGGCCTGAATATAGTCGTGAAGATCAGGCCAGGTATCCAGACGGGCGTGACTATGTTCAGCAGGGCCTAACATTTTGGCCAGGCGCTTGTCAGCGATAAAATGCAGTCGATGAACCTGGTTGGCATGTTTGCTGACAGAACTGTGATTCGTAGGAATATCATCAATAAAGAAGGCTGGGCTGTTTAGGTGTTCAGTCAGGTGTCGAACTACCTGTCCTTTTGATCCAATATTGGCGATCAAGGGAAAGTCCATATTGTTATTTTTAAGGGCTTCTCGTCTTCTATGAGCATATTTAGGAGGAACATTACTTAATACGATAATTTGAACATCCTGGCTCAGCTTCTTAAGATGTTCTGCTGCTCCCGGGGCTGCAGGTAACTTGTGGCAATGTTCTGCGAAAAAGAGATCAATAAGTTTCGGGATTAATTTCGCCTCTACGGGTTGGCGGTCCGATTGGTTTCGAATATTCCCGGTCAAAGCAAAGGATGACCAGTCAAAATACATGCCTTCCTGTTCCAAAAATATTTCCAACCCTTCCATGAAGTTAAATAAAACTTCGTCTGCATCTGTAATGATCAGCGGACGATCCGGTTCTATGGAAATATCTGCGAGCTGAGGCAGCACGTCTTGGTGAATAGTTGAACTCATTATCAATAATACTCCATACTCGCCCCTGGAAAAAAGGGTCTTATTTTTGCTGGTAAACTAGGATCAATTTCTTGAGAACGGCAACAATCAAGCAATATATCTTCATGCGTTAGTAGGAAATCAAGGACACCGGAAAGAATCTCCGGGTTGTCTGGAGCTGACCTTAGATCGTCAGCTGATAAGCCGGTTTCATTCATCAGCCACGTCAGATATTTTTCTTCACTGACCAAATAGGCGATAATTTGCAGGGCTGTAATATTAGCAAGTTCTTGATTCATAGCAATTTTTATTACCAAAGGTTTACAGGTAGTAACAGAATATTAAACATATTTCTGTTTATTGTGTGATGATACTGCCATTATATATGAAATCGAGGGTGCATTGCAGCTTTGGCTGTGCCCGGTACTAATGATTTTGAGGTAATGTATCAACGGGTAAGTGAAAAAATGTGCGTCACCATCGGATAAAAGGCGGCTTGTGAAATGAGCACTGTACAAAAGAAAACGGTACTTATTGTTGAAGACAACGAATTGAACATGAAATTGTTTCACGACCTCTTGGAGGCACATGGCTATGCCACGTTGCAAACTAAGGATGGTATGGAAGCACTTTCCATTGCGCGTGAACACAAACCGGACTTGATTCTGATGGACATCCAGTTACCGGAAGTTTCGGGACTGGAAGTTACCAAGTGGATCAAGGAAGATGAAAATCTGAAATCCATTCCGATTGTGGCCGTTACTGCCTTTGCCATGAAAGGTGATGAAGAAAAAATCCGTGAGGGTGGGTGTGAAGCCTATGTTGCCAAGCCTATTTCGGTAGAGAATTTTATCAAAACTGTTAGTGACTTTTTAGAATAATACAATGTCAGCACGCATACTTGTCGTCGATGACGTGGTCCCGAACGTAAAAATTCTTGAAGCAAAACTCACTGTTGAATATTACGATGTGATCACAGCCAGCAATGGGGCGGATGCCTTGGATTTAGCTGTGGAAAAATCGCCTGATCTCATCTTACTGGATGTCATGATGCCTCAAATGGATGGTTTTGAGGTCTGTCAGCGGCTTAAGAAAGATGTTCGTACAGCTCATATTCCCGTCGTGATGGTAACTGCTTTAAGCGAAACCACAGACCGGGTGCAGGGACCTGAAGCTGGCGCCGATGATTTTCTGACCAAACCCGTCGATGATGTCGCCCTCTTTGCGCGAGTCAAATCTTTGTTGCGACTTAAAATGATGATGGATGAATTTCGTCTGAGAGAGGAAACCAGCCAGGATCTAGGTGTGTTAAGCGAAGAGGATTCCTATCCTCTTTCCGCTCAAAAGGGTCGTATCCTTGTCATAGACGATAATAAGTTCTCTGCAGATCAGCTTCTTCAGGCATATGGGGATAAATACGACGTGACGGTTGAAGGGGATATGGAAGAAGCTCAGGTTTTGGCGCGCGGCGGTGATTTTGATCTGGCTGTGGTGAGTATGAATGCTCAAGGTTTTGACCCTCTTCGTTTTTGTTCCCGCATTCGAACCTTTGAAGAGACGCGTCAGCTTCCAATATTGACGTTAGTTGAAGAATCAGATTCAGATCGCTTGGTAAAAGGGCTGGAACTGGGCGTAAATGACTATGTGATGCGCCCCATTGATAATAATGAATTGATTGTACGGACAAAAACCCAAGTCTTGCGCAAACAGTATCAGGATCGGCTACGCCACAATTATCACCGAAGCATGGAACTTGCTGTGACTGACGGGCTGACAGGGCTCTATAATAGACGCTATATGTCGAACCATTTGGATTCTTTGCTTCAAAAAGCAGAGAATGATTTCAAGCCGGTTTCCTTGCTGATTATGGACATTGATTTCTTCAAGAACGTCAACGACAGCCACGGTCATGATGTGGGAGATTATGTGCTGAAAGCATTCTCCAGTCGCATTGGTCGAAGTGTCCGGGGGATCGATCTTGCTTGCCGGTATGGTGGTGAGGAATTTGTTGTTGTTATGCCGGATACCGATTTGGCTGTTGGATCGGGAGTTGCCGAGAGATTACGGCGAGAAGTCGCCGATTATCCATTTGATGTCTCTAAGAGTGAGATCCAATTGGATCTAACCTGCTCCATTGGTGTGACCATGTCCACTCATGGTGAAAAATCTGACAGCCTGCTTAAACGGGCGGATGAAGCCTTGTATCAGGCGAAAAGGGACGGCCGTAACCGCGTCGTAAGCGCTTAAGCTGTTTGTCGCTTGAGGCGCTATTTTTTACCCCACTCTACTACAATACTTCCCTTTGGAAGAGCGGACACAAACAAAACCCCGGCAAATGCCAGGGTTTTCATTTTGAGACAACGTGTATAGCGTTTCTCGTACCCGAAGATAAAATCTTACTTGATTTTTGCTTCTTTGAATTCAACGTGTTTACGAACTACTGGATCGTATTTACGCATAACCATTTTTTCTGTCAGCGTACGAGGGTTTTTCTTTGTCACGTAATAAAAACCGGTGTCAGCTGTGCTTACCAGCTTAATTTTCAATGTGGTCGGCTTAGCCATCACAAAACTCCGTCTTTCGCCTGACATATCGCAGGAGAATTAAATATTGAAGCCCGGAAAATACGGATTTAATCGCTTAAGTCAAGTCCTTCACGCAATTTTTCCAGTGCGACCTACATTTAAATTTTTACCCGGCGTCGTTTGCTTGAAGTATGAACAGCAATTCCTAGAAATATTAGGCAGACAAAAGCGAAAATAAGCGGCATTCCATGGGGTTCGTAGATTTCCATCGCAATA
>JAESPT010000148.1 GCA_016765515.1 Sneathiella sp.
ACCGGAGGCATAAAACCAAGGAGTAATCAAACTCCTTGGTATGGTTTTTGTCTATTATTTGATGGTAACGGCCGTGCCGGACGCAACCATCATCAACATACTGTCGCCCATGACTTCCGTATCGAGACTGACACCCACGACGGCATTTGCGCCTAATTCAGACGCTTCTTCCATGAGCTCTTCCATGGCAAACGCCCGTGCTTTTTTGAGCTCTTTTTGGTATGCGCCGGAGCGACCACCGATAACGTCGGTCACACGGGCAAAGAAATCGCGAATGAAGTTGGCCCCCATAACGGCTTCACCGGCAACAATGCCGTGATAGTCCGTGATGGTTTTACCTTCAATGGATCCTGTTGTTGTTACGATCATATTTCTTCTCCTTGGGTCCACAAATTAGTGCCTGAAATGTCTCATACCTGTGAACACCATAGCAAGCCCTGCTTCATCGGCAGCCGCAATAACTTCGTCGTCGCGCATGGATCCTCCTGGTTGGATGACAGCGGTCGCGCCTGCTTCAGCGGCCGCCAGCAATCCATCAGCGAAGGGGAAGAAGGCGTCTGATGCGACAACCGATCCCTTAGCCCATGCCGCAGTTTCGCCCGCATTCTGCGCGGCTTCCAAGGATTTGGCGGCGGCTATTTTGGAACTATCCACTCGGCTCATCTGGCCAGCGCCAATGCCGACTGTTGCGCCATTTCGAACATAAACAATCGCATTTGATTTAACATGTTTGCCAACTGTGAAGGCAAATCGAAGATCCGCCAGTTCCTGCTCTGTCGGGGCTCGTTTCGTGACGACTTTCAGTTCCGGCTCCGCAGTGAGCGCATTGTCACGTCCCTGGATGAGATAGCCACTGGCGAGTGATTTAACAAGCCGGCCGCCGACAGAAGGGTCCGGAAATCCGCCCGTTAATAACAAGCGAAGATTTTTCTTTGTAGCAATAATCGCTTTGGCTTCGTCACTGGCATCCGGGGCGATGATGACTTCGGTAAAAATTTTGACGATTTCTGCTGCGGTTGCACTGTCCAGTGTCTGGTTCATAGCAATGATACCGCCAAAAGCCGATGTGGTGTCACAGGCAAAAGCTGTCTTGTAGGCGTCAAGAAGAGTTACGCCGGTTGCTACGCCGCATGGGTTGGCATGTTTAATGATGGCACAGGTGGGTCCTGAGGCGTTTGCACTAAACTCTGCAACCAATTCAAAAGCAGCATCGGTGTCGTTGAAGTTATTATAGGACAATTCCTTGCCCTGGATCTGTGTCGCCGTTGCAACGCCAATCCGGTTTTCAGAATTGGCATAAAAGGCAGCTGATTGGTGCGGGTTTTCCCCATATCGCAAGGTTTGTTGACGGGTGCCGGCGAAAACAAGGCGATCCGGAAAATCCTGTCCTAGCTGCTCGGCATACCAATTGGAAATGGCAGCATCATAAGCGCCTGTACGGGCATATGCTTTGGCGGCAAGTTTTTTCCGCAGCTCAAGGCTGGTTTTGCCGTCATGGCTGTTCAATTCATCAATCACAGTCTGATAGTCGCTGGTATTCACCACCACATTAACAAAACCGTAATTTTTGGCGGCAGACCGGATCATGGCCGGGCCACCAATGTCGATATTCTCAATGCAGGTATGGAAATCCGCGCCCTTGGCCACTGTTTCTTCAAAGGGATAAAGATTTACCACGACAAGATCAATGGACCCGATTGCATGATCTTTCATTGCCTTCACATGATCTTCGTTGTCTCGAAGGGCTAGAATACCGCCGTGGATCATAGGATGAAGGGTTTTAACCCGACCATCCATCATTTCGGGGAATTTTGTGTGATCCGCGACTTCAGTAACGGGAATGCCGGCTTCTGCCAGCATTTTTGCACTGCCGCCTGTAGAAAGAATTTCTACGTTACGGGAAGCCAGGGCTTGGCCAAGTTCAACAAGGCCGGTTTTATCAGAAACGGAAATAAGTGCACGGGTAACGGGCTGGAGGTCGGAAGCAGACATCGACATTTCATCCTATTTGCCAAAAGATACTTTGGAATACGCGGGCGCTATAGCACGGTAAGCCCTTTTTCGGAACCTCCTTTCCGTAAAAATCTGTGCGAAACGGTGCCATCGTCATAGACTTGGCAGAATTTAATTGTCTGATGCGTACTGAATTATACCGAATTGGATTCAGTCAATTGACAATTTATATAACAGTGTTATTTTCGTTGTAATGTTGATGACTAATCCTGTACAAAAAGATCAAATTCGCCGTCAGAAAATTCTTGAAGCTGCAACACGCGTTTTTGAGAAGGTTGGCCTGGCAAATGCAAGTATGCGCGCAATTGCGTTGGAAGCAGGCTGTACTACAGGGGCCATCTATCCAATTTTTTCCGGCAAAGAAGATATTACGCCCGTCTTTTGGAAGCCAGTCTCGACCGTCTTTATACAACTGTTGCCAAGGCTTCGGCTCCAGAAGCAGATGCCTTGACAGCATTGTCTAGGGCGGCTCACTCTTTCTTCAGTTATTATGTCAGCAAAAGATTTGAACTTGACCTGGGACTGTATCTTTTTGGTACAGACAAATCTAAAAGTCTGGGTCGGGATCGGGATAATATTTTAAATGCGCGATTGCTCCAGACGTTGAATATCTTCAGCGCCTGTTTTGTCCGTCTTGTTCCCTCTTCAATTTCTGATGACAAAATTACCGTCTGGGCCCAACAGGAGCGCGATGCCTTGTTTGCGACCCTATTGGGAACGCTGATGTTGGCCCATACTGGACGAGATATTTCTATTGGAACCGAAGCCGCAACCGTCTTGAAAACACACCTGAAAGCGATTGAAATCAGATTAAAAAAATAACACTGTTACAGGAGATTTGTCATGTCCGTTGAGATTGAAAAAAATGAAGGCGTCTGGACTATAATTCACAATCGGATTGAGGCGCGAAATGCTGTTGACCCACAAGCGGCTGAGGACCTGGTCGCGGCATTTGCAGAATTTGAACAAGCTCCCAGTGCGAAAGTTGCTGTCTTTTGGGGGAAAGGCGGCGCTTTCTGCGCGGGATGGGATTTGAAATACGCGTCGACACTCACAGACAACGCGGCATTTCAAAAGGAACTGGTGGAGGATCTGGCTTTTCCACTGGGAGCAAATCCGGCACCGCGTGGGCCAATGGGACCGTCTCGTCTAGAATTGTCAAAACCTGTTATCGGGGCGATTGAGGGACCTGCTGTTGCGGGCGGTATGGAACTAGCGCTTTGGTGTGATATTCGGGTTATGGCACAGACCGCATATCTGGGAGTTTATTGCCGTCGTTGGGGCATTCCCTTAGTGGACGGGGGAACGGTACGATTGCCAAGACTGGTTGGGCAAGGTAAAGCGCTCGAGATAACAATGACCGGCCGTAAAGTACCTGCTGCTGAATGCTATCAAATTGGTCTGTGCGAGAAAGTAGTTGAAGAGGGGCATGCGCGGGCTGCAGCAGAAGAAATGGCTCATGAAATTGCCCGTTTTCCGCAAGAAGCGGTTCTGACAGATCGTCGCTCCATCATTGAAACACGAGGCATGTCAGTGCGTGACGCTTTACGCGTTGAGTGGGCTAATGGTATCCAGGCTATCTCAAAAGAGGGAGCCGCCGGTGCCGGACGTTTTAAAGATGGTGCTGGCCGGCACGGGGATTTCAAAGCGATTTGATGGAGAGGTTCCATTGACAAACAGCGACGCTGTGTCTACCTAATCGGGACCTGATTGTTCATGGAGCTTCAATGTCTAAGACGATTCCAACGGCCCTTTGTGGTGGTGATGCCGTAAGTAACAAAACTTCAATATCGATCATTGGTTTGGGCTATGTCGGATTGCCACTTGCCGTCGCCCTTGCGCGGCAATTTATCGTTGTTGGTTATGATATTAACACGGATCGTGTTGACGAATTAAAGAATGGGTATGATCGCACTTTTGAGATCGAGACTCCTGCTCTACGGGCAAGCAGTATGCGTTTTACAACGGATATTGCGGAGACATCCGGTGCAGATATCCACATCATTACTGTTCCAACCCCGGTTGATGACGAAGATAAACCTGACCTTGAGCCGCTTAGAAATGCGTGCCGGACTTTAGGGCCGATATTTAAAAAGGGATCGATCGTGGTTGTCGAAAGTACCGTCTATCCCGGGGTGACAGAAGAGATTTGCGGGCCTTTGCTTGAAGAGATTTCCGGTATGGTTTCGGGGCGTGATTTTTATCTCGGATATTCGCCTGAAAGAATTAACCCCGGCGATAAAATTCATACTGTGGACAAAATTATCAAAGTTGTTGCGGGGCAGAATGATCAAGTAACTGATATTCTTGAAAGTGTTTATGGTGCTGTGACATCAGGCGGTACATTCCGGGCTCGTAATATAAAAACAGCGGAAGCCGCTAAAGTTATTGAAAATGCCCAGCGGGATATTAATATTGCCTTCATTAATGAAGCCACCATGATCTTTCAGAAAATGGGGCTTTCAGCGTATGATGTTTTAGATACTGCGGCAACAAAGTGGAATTTCCTTAATTTCACGCCCGGTCTCGTTGGTGGCCATTGCATCGGGATTGATCCTTATTATCTCGCGCACCGTGCAACTGAGGTTGGCCATAATCCTGATCTTATTTTGACAGGCCGCCGGATCAATGATTCCATGGGCAAGTTTATCGCTGATCGTGTGGATGCGCATTTGGAGGGTAAGTGCCGTATTCTTATTCTGGGCCTGACCTTTAAAGAAAACGTGCCCGACCTTCGAAATACCAAGGTCAGGGATATTATCAGCGGACTGGAAGATTTGGGTCACGAAGTGGACATTCATGATCCATTAGCAGATAAAGCTGAAGCGCAACAATTCTTTGATATTGATTTGAAGGAAAACCTGAACAACTTGACCGGATATGATGCGGTTGTCGGGGCCGTTGCCCATTCCGTTTATCGAGATCAGTCTACGTCTTCGATTGAGAAAATGTTGGTGCCAGGA
>JAESPT010000149.1 GCA_016765515.1 Sneathiella sp.
AAAGCAGTTTCGTCTTGGTCATTTCGCCAGTGCCTTGCTAACTCAAATTCCCGTTCCCGTGTCAACATGGGAACGGCCATAGCGGATGAGATGAAAGCTCTATTTCTTTTAACGGTACTAGTAGCGTCATGTGTGGGCATTGTCACTCTACCCTTCAAGGTTCGTTGTGTATTGGATTCCCTGAACATTGCACTATTTTATATTTTTCTAAACTATGAACCTTATTTATTGATAATACAAGCTCATTATCGAATCGCTAATATATTTTCTAGTGTTTTACTATGGACAATAAAGAACAACTATCACTTACCCTGGATCAATTAATCCGCGCGGCTCGTGAAATACAATACAGTGAGGATCTTGTTCCCGCTCAATGGGAGGCCCTTCGATATTTGGCCCGCGCAAACAAATATTCATTGACGCCAAGCATGGTTGCTAATTTCTTGGGAACGACAAAAGGCACGGCCTCACAAACACTGCGTTCCCTTGAAAGTAAAGGATATGTAAAACGGGTCCAAAGTACTTTGGATAAACGCGTCACCATAGTTACGCCGACTCCCGCAGGGTTGGAAAAGCTCGAAACAGATCCTCTTGGCACCGTCCTTAAACTGGTTGACGGAGAAGGCCGTGAGGAAAAAGAAATATTATTGAAAAGCCTGGAACGTTTACTGACCTTGATGAAAACTCAAAATAACGGATGTCATTTCGGTTATTGTCCACAATGCCGTAATTTTCAGAAATCAAAATCAAAATTTGGAAATGAAAATGTAGGTTTCTGCCGACTAGCCAATGAAGAATTGAAAGAGACCGAAATCTCAAAAATCTGTGCAAAATTCACTCAATTACCCACCTTTTCTCCAAACTCTCCCAAACGTTGATCATCTACAGTCTCTTCTTCTGCCAAATTTTCTGCCGATCCCAAATAGAGCACCATCGCGACGATCAAAATTATAGCAATACTGAGAAAGGAAATTTGATACCCATTCTCAGGGAAAAAAGTCAGCCCCCAGCCGAACAACGACTGCATAAAACCAACCCCCACTATACTCGTCATATTTAACGTGGAATTTGCGCGCCCAACGAGATAGTCGGGGAAAGCTGCACGACAATGCGCTGCCAAAACAACATAATGTTGCTGGAGGAAAGCGATTGAAATGAAAAGGACACAGATAGACCAAAGCGGCAAGTTATCAAATAGACCCAAGATCAAAAAAACTAAAATCTCAGCAAAAACAGCGATAAGAACAATTTTTTTTCGACTGGAGAATCTCCTATCCAGGGGACCAAAGAAAAGCGCTCCGGCAGGAATTGCGACAACCATGGCTAATAGAATTTTACCCCGTTCGACACCATCTAAACCGTAAACAGATTCCAGGTAAGGACCTCCCCACATACCGAGAATTGCGGTTGCAGGACCAAAGGCAACAAATCCCATGGCAAGGAGAAAGAAAAATCTAGGAAAAACCAAAATAGCTTTAAACCCGCGTATACTTTCCTTCAATGTTGCGGGTTGATGATGGCTATTTTTATAGTCTGGCGGAGAATCCTTTATGACCAATATACCGATAATCACTGCCATGAATGTAAAAGCAGCCACTATAAAATAGGCTGGCCGCCATCCGAATTCATCAATAAAGAAAGCGAGCGGATAGGATGCAATCATGCTGCCAATACTGGACGCTGCCATCATCCAGGAGGCAACCGTGGCAAATCGTTCAACTGGATACCATTTGGCGAACAAAACATAGGCAGACATCATGGTGACTGAAAAGCCGCCGCCTAACAGCATTCGGGAGATCAACAATTCTTCATAGGATGTCGCAAAAGCCAAAATGAAACATCCAAGGATGGAGAAACCAACATAAACAGGAATAAGCCTTCTGGGCCCAAAGCGATCCAGAAGTAATCCATTGGGTATTTGCAAGAGTGCTGAGGTAAAAAAGAGGACCGCAGCAATAAATCCAAGACGATCAACCGTTATCCCAAGTTCAGCGGCGATAGGCGGGATGGTGACAGCCCCTGATAACCGGTGAAACTGGCCTAATCCGAATAGAGTTGCACTGATAAGAAATATATAGAAGGCACGTCGCCGAACTGTGACAGATCGTGTGTCAGTTGACATAAAGGGAGTTCTTTCTTTTTACAATACGATCTGCCGAAAATGACTTTTTGTCAAACCACAATATGTTGTGTGGCAAACAACACAGACAGTTGACAGCATTTCAACCGATAGACTATTAATTATAAAATTTGTATATTTAGTTGAGTAATAAGTTATGAAAAACAATCGAGTCGTCAGAAAACTCTCATCCCTAATTCCGCTTCTTTCACTATTAATTCTGCTCGGTGCCTGCTCTTCCATTACCAAAGGAACGTCTCAAGAGATCTTTGTTGAGACACAAGACGTCAAGGAAGCAAAATGCACTCTTAAAAACAGTAAAGGTCAGTGGGTTGTTGAAAGCACCCCCGGCCGTGCGGAAGTCAAACGCGGCGGCGGCGCCCTCAATGTTCACTGTGAAAAAGTGAATTATGAGCCGACAACCCAACTTATCAGCCAAGGTTTTGAAGCCATGACCTTGGGGAATGTTTTAATTGGCGGCATCATTGGCATAGCTGTTGATGCCGCTTCCGGTGCTGCGTTTAATTATCCAGATACGATCTCCATCTTGATGAGGCCTATCGATCCTTCAATTAAGGACAAAAATACATTGGAGGGTGAAAAGATTGCAAAAATACCAGAGGAAAGCGAACCGAAAGAAAATCAAACTGCGTTACAGACTAGTGTCGTTGCAAAACCCAAAGATTCTTCAGCAAAACCTGTAGATGAAATTGATCCTGCAAAGAAAACCAATCCTGTAGCTGAGAAATTGGCCGGTAATTGGGCGGGATTTGCTGCTACTGGTTGCGCAGATTTAAACGGGTTCCCTGCGATAACGCAAATTGGCGCACAAGTAAAAGGCGGCGATTTCAGATTATTTTTACACCGAGAGACTGATTTTTCATGGATAAGTAGACTGTATCTTGGGCGACAACATATCCCTGTTACTCAATCCATTATATTTCCTACTCCCCATCCTGAAATGAACAAACTAATTGTCAATTTTGATGGTAATAGAGATGCCATCTTTATCAGGTTCAGTCCCGCTTGTGAAATTAGACTAAAACGAACTCATAAAAATACTATTCCGGACGAATACGCTGCCATTCCTGTTCACTTGAGTGTTGAAGGATAAAACGTAATGATCCAAGAGTAGCTGGAAGTCGAAACTCATACCCAAACGGGCAGATAGAAGTATCTGTATTCCCAAGTAAACTTTGTTGATTTGATTGAGTTAAAAGTAATGAAAAATAATAACATTCTTAAAAATTGCCCTTCTTTGTTCTCGGCTCTTTTCATTTTATTTCTGCTGGGTGCCTGTTCTTCCGTTACCAAAGGAACTTCACAGGAGATCTTTGTTGAAACGCAAGATGTTAAAGAAGCTAAATGCACTCTTAAAAACAGCAAAGGCGAATGGGTCGTGGAAAGCACGCCAGGCCACGCAGAAGTAAAGCGCGGCGGCGGCGCCCTAAATGTTCAGTGTGAAAAAGCGGATTATGTGCCTGCAACGCAACTTGTCAGTCAAGGTTTTGAAGCTATGACCTTGGGGAATGTTTTAATTGGCGGCATCATTGGCATAGCAGTAGATGCCGCTTCCGGTGCTGCGTTTAATTATCCAGATACGATCTCCATCTTGATGAGGCCTATCGATCCTTCAATTAAGGACAAAAATACA
>JAESPT010000150.1 GCA_016765515.1 Sneathiella sp.
AGATATCGCGTTTTCACAGAACTCGGTCGACATGCGGGAAATTTTCCGCGGGCGACAAAATTCACCAACAACGGACCAACAGAAGTTACTATCTGGTGCTCAAATGACTATTTGGGCATGGGCCAAAATCCCAAAATTCTTAAAGCCATGAAAGATGCGATTGATCAGTATGGCGCGGGTGCTGGCGGGACAAGAAACATATCCGGAAATACACATATGTTATGCGAGCTGGAAAAAGAGCTTGCTGATTTGCATGGCAAAGAAAGTGCCCTTGTCTTTACGTCAGGTTTTGTCTCCAATGACGCGACGATCAGCACTCTTGGGAAATTGCTTCCCGGTGCCGTCATTTTGTCTGACGCTCTTAATCACGCCTCAATGATTGAAGGCGTCCGCCATTCTGGCTGCGAAAAAATGATCTTCCGTCATAATGACATTGTGGATCTAGAAGAGAAGCTAAAGTCAATTGATCCGAACCGGCCGAAAATTATTGCTTTCGAATCCGTTTACTCCATGGACGGTGACATTTCCCCGATGAAGGAAATTTGCGATCTGGCGGACAAGTATAATGCAATCACCTATCTGGATGAAGTCCATGCTGTTGGCCTATATGGTCGGCGCGGCGGCGGTATTGCTGAACGAGAGGGTCTGATGGACCGCATCACCATCATGGAAGGAACTTTGGGAAAAGCCTATGGTATCGTCGGCGGCTTTATCACAGCATCCGCCAATATCGTCGATTCTATTCGCTCCTACGCAACAGGTTTCATTTTCACCACATCGCTCCCCCCCGTCATCGCAGCAGGTGCCCTTGCCAGTGTCCGGCACCTCAAAGAGAGTCAGTCGGAGCGTAACAGCCATCAAGAACGTGCGGCGACGCTAAAGCGATTGCTGTCTGACGCAGGTCTCCCTGTCCTGCAAACGCCGACCCATATCGTCCCTGTGATGGTTTATGATGCGGCGCTTTGTAAACAAGCCAGCGACATGTTGCTTGATGAATATGGTATTTACATTCAGCCTATCAATTATCCAACGGTTCCGCGCGGTGAAGAGCGGCTACGCATAACGCCGTCCCCCCTGCACGATGACAAAATGATGGCGATCCTTGTCAACGCCCTCCAGGAAGTCTGGGGTCGCTTAGGCCTGAAACAAGCCGCCTAACCGCAGAAATTTACCGATAAACAAAAAGGAGTTGCTCTTGCAGCTCCTTTTTTTGTGGCCTCTAGTCGCCTCTAAAATCCGGTTTTCTCTTTTCATTGAAAGCGGCGAGTCCCTCGCTTCTGTCATAAGACAGGGCATGTTGTGCGTTCAGGGAAAGTTCATAGCGCAATCCAGCCGTTAGCGACTGATCCTGGCCATCATCGACCATCCGTTTCATTCGCCTAAGTCCTATCGGACTTTTTATGGACAATTTAGACACCAGCTCTGCAAGTCCCTTGTGCAGATCACCGTCAGGAAAGATTTCATTCACCAGTCCCCAGTTCATCATCTGCTGCGCTGGCAGAAAATCTCCCGTATAAATCATTTGTTTGGCTCTGTTAGGGCCAATTTTTCTGGGCAATCGTATGGAACTTCCGCCGCCGGGGACCAAACCATAATTGGCGTGGGCATCGCCAAGTTTCGCACTTTGAGTGGCAATCACCAGATCACAGGCGAGAACCATCTCTAATCCTCCTGCCAACGCCAACCCATTGACGGCAGCAATGACTGGCGCCGGAAAATTTTCGATCCGAAGAAGAAGCAAACGCAATTTATCCAGAAATCGGTTATTCACCGCTGCACCGTCGCCTCCCTGCATCCGGGCTTGCGCCGCCTTCAGATCCACACCGGCACAAAAAGCCCTGCCCGCCCCTGTGATGGAAAGCGCGCACAGAGTTTTCCGCTCCTCTATGGTGTCCAGAACCGCATTTAATTCTTCGATCATGGTCGGCGAAATACTGTTGAGAGCATCCGGTCTGTTTAACGTGATGGCGACGTGCCGCTCTTGATCGTCAATGGTGATCGTTTCATAAGACATGATAGTGCTCCCCTATATCTGCTGGATTTTTATTCTTGTTTCTGACCAGCATCGCCTAACAGCTATCACCAGCTTCCCGGTTTTTCCGGGCAATGTAAATCTAATTTAAAGAAGAGACGTGAATGGCCTAAATCCACACATCATTTACCGCTGTACGATCTCCCCCTTCATGCCCCGTATTGAGCACACCTTTAGGTTCAATCAACAACATCTTCACTTCATTTTCTGCATACGGCTTGTGTTCCACACCCTTGGGGACCACATACATTTCCCCTTCTTTAAGAGTAACGGCCCCATCCCTGAAATCAATCCGCAATATGCCCTCCAGAACAATGAAGGTTTCGTCCGTATCGGCATGATCATGCCAGACAAAATCCCCCTTTATCTTGACGATTTTAAACTGATAATCGTTCATTTCTGCAATCACTTTTGGTGACCAGTGATCAGTGAAAAGGCTGAGTTTCTGATCAAAATTGATTGAAGCGGGCTTCTTTGACTTTGTCATATCAGGCATATTTTTCTCGCAGGACTAATTGAGGAGACGAACGAAGCGTCTATGCCTTTCTTTTTATTCCCAGCAACCAGTTTCAGTCTTGGATAATATTGCTATTTGTGACCGAAAAAAAAAGAACGCTTCACGCGGATGCGGGAAAGACAGGCCACATATCAACGATAGCACCGTTCTTATAGACAGCAATATCCCCAAATTGCAGGAAAAACGCTTCGCTTTGGTGGGGCCTGAAGAAAACAAACTCATCTGTTTTAATCGTCAGATTTTCGCCGCCGTTGAGCATCTCCTGATTGGATGATCGACCAAAAATGGAATTATAGCGAAGGCCTGGTGGATCGATGGGATCGGCCATCCAGTGTCCCCCATAAATGAACACAGTTTTCTGTGTATTCGGATCCCAGGCTCGCATAATCCCATCAGCAAATTCCAGGCCCGCCATCTGTGTTTGTGCCAAGGATTTAAGGACAGGGGACGCAACAAAACTGGCGGGCTGAAAAGGTGCCAAAAGA
>JAESPT010000151.1 GCA_016765515.1 Sneathiella sp.
AAGGGCTGACTTCAGAATGCATTTTCTCTACGAAAGAGAAACACGTAACGCCTTGCCGTGGCTCCCGTTAATTGACGGGATCCGCGGCATGTTTCGTTCCGGGTGTGAGATGCCAGCGCGTCATCACCATTCGGTTGCCATGCCAGGGGAGGAGGATGGTACCTTGTTGTTGATGCCTGCCTGGACCCCAGGAAAGCATATCGGCGTTAAAATGGTGACGGTTGTTCCAGGTAATTCAGCCCGCGCGCTGCCGGCAATTTCCGGGGCTTATCTTCTGTCTTGCGGAAAAACAGGTCAACTTCAGTCCGTGATGGACGGAGCAGAATTAACCGCCCGGAGGACGGCTGCGGCCTCTGCGCTGGCGGCGTCTTATCTGGCGCGAAAAGACGCTGAAAAGCTGCTTATTGTCGGCGCAGGGCGGCTGTCACTTAATCTGATAGAAGCTCATTCCGCCGTCAGGCCTATAGCGTCCGTTGCCATCTGGGCGCGCCGCCCGGAACAGGCATCTGACGTGGTGGTTGCAGCACAAAAGAGGGGAATAAAAGCAGAAGCCGTCACTGATCTGGAAAGTGCCGTAAAATCTGCAGATATTGTCAGTTGCTGTACGTTGTCCCGCGAGCCACTTGTCCTTGGCCAATGGCTTACACCGGGAACCCATGTGGATCTTGTCGGGGCTTTCAAGTCAGATATGCGGGAGAGTGATAATGCTGCGATTAAAATGGCGACTGTTTTTGCGGATACACGGGACGGTGTTCTGAAGGAAGGCGGCGATATTCTACAACCGCTGAATTCCGGTGTTATTGATGCAGCTCATATTGCGGCGGATCTTTATGATTTGTGCCAACTAAAACATCCCGGCCGGACTTCAGAGGATGAGATCACGCTGTTCAAGTCCGTTGGTGCCGCCCTCGAAGATCTCGCCGCGGCTGAGATTGTATACGCAAACTCAAACCGCATTATTTAATGGTGCCAGGCTATTCGTTTCTAAACACGGACAGAGTGTCTGCATTGATGGAAACGTCGACATTCTGCCCAACTTCAAGATTAGAAGGATTACTGGCGTTTGAACGAACGCGTAATTTCTCGCCTCTCACGGCAATGATCCATTCGATGGACGGGCCCAGATTGCGCATAAATTCGACAGTTCCTGTTGGATGAACGGTCGTCGGATCCGTTGCAAGAAGATCGATATGTTCGGCCCTTACAGCTACATCGAATTCCAAGCCCGGCGACAGATTTGTTTTTCTGTGGGTTTCCACGCCCAAAAGACTAATATTGCCCGCTGATGAGGATTTTGCCTTGATAATATTGGCGGCACCGAGAAAGTCGGCGACAAACATATCCACCGGCTGATTGTAGACAGTCGCGGGGGAGCCTGACTGGCGTATTTCCCCATCTTTCATCACTACCAGATCATCGGCCAGCATCATCGCCTCTGTCTGATCATGGGTAACCAGAACTGTGGTCACCCCAAATTTGCGCTGCAACTGGCGCAACTCGATTTGCATATTGTCCCGTAATTTTGCATCTAATGCAGACAGCGGTTCATCCAGCAAAAACAATTTTGGCTGGATTGCCAGAGCGCGGGCAATAGCGACCCTTTGCCTCTGGCCACCAGACAGGGCTGAGACAGGACGATCTGCAATAGAGGGGAGCTCTATGACGTTGAGCAATTCGTCTACTCTGTCTCTTCGTTGCTTTGCTTTGACGCCGCGAAGTTTCAAGCCATAGGCGATATTGTCTGCAACACTCATATGCGGAAAGAGGGCCAGGGACTGGAATACCATACCAAAACCCCGTTTGTGCGGTGGCATTTGGGCGATATCAACACCGTCCAGCAACAATTGACCGCTGTTGGCTTTTTCAAAACCGGCAATAATCCGCAGCAGGGTTGTTTTCCCGCAGCCCGATGGTCCCAACAAGCAAACGAAGGACCCGCGCTCGACCTTCAGATCGATATCGTTCAAGGCCCTCATGTCGCCAAAATTCTTGGTAACGCCCTTAATATGCAAGTGGGTATTCTGTGTCGTCAATGTACTGGCCTTCTAAAAGAGGTTTGCCCGTCCGGCAATTAATTTGTCCACAAGGACAATGAGCACAACGTCTGCGGCGATGATAAAGACCGATAGCGCGAGCGTTGAGGGGTCAAGGGACGAAACGGTTCGGCTGTACATCCAGATAGGCAGGGTGTTGACGTCAATGGTGTACATGAAGAATGTGATGGTAAATTCATAGAAACTGATGATCAGCGCAAAGATCAGTCCCGCAAGGATACCGGCTTTCATCAGGGGAATGACAATATCCCAGATGGCGCGAAGCGGGGGGGCACCAAGGGAGATCGCCGCTTCTTCCAATTCGACGCTGATACCGTTCATCGCCCCGATGCAATTACGCAGAACGAAAGGCAGAACGAGGGCCAGGTGAGGGATGACAATGCGCCAAATCCCGATTTCCAAACGCAAGCTTTCGGCGATCAGTAGAAAAGCGATCCCCAGAATAACCAAAGGGAAGACAAGGGGCAGCGTGAAGAGCAATTCCATGCCAGTGCGTATCTTGCGGTCTCCGCGGGCAAGGGCGTAGGCCAGAGGAATACACACAGCGGTAGAGAGAACCATAACGATTGCGGCGACGATGATGCTTGTCTGGACGGACGAGACCACAGATTGGGCGCTGGAGCCATCTTCCGTCATGAACATGTCGACAACATCCCCATACCAACGGAATGAAAACTCAGTCGGCGGAAAACTGGACGTGTCGGCAGCGGAAAAAGACATGATCGTCACGATAATGACCGGCAACGTAGAGATTAGAATGCCGAGAATAGCCAGGAAAATCATCACCAGGCGGTAGCTACCACCACCATGTGTCGGGAGAAGTCCAACGCGCATAATCAGGCTCCTTTTTTGTCGGAGGTACGGTTCAAAAGCCAGTTTGCGAAGAGCAATACACCGAGTGTCAGGGCAATCAGGATCATTCCTGCAGCGGCGGCACCTGACCAATTGAAGAGAGGAGAAATCATGTCGCGGATCGCAACGCCCATCATCTGAACCCGGCGACCTCCCAGCAGGAGCGGAATGGCAAAAGCACTGGCATTGAAAGCAAATATAATTGACCCTGCGCCGACCAAACCGGGCCGTAGGAGCGGTAAGGTGACATCGTAGAAGGTGCGCCAATGGCCTGCGCCAAGAGAGCTGGCAGCCTCAAGATGTTCCCGTGAAATAGCGCGTACAGAACTTACAATGGGAAAGACGGCAAGGGGCAAGGACGTTTGGATCAGACCCAACAGTACTCCCGTTTCATTAAACAGAAGAAAAAGCGGTCGATCGATGATCCCAAATTCACGCAAGCTTGTATTGAGGACGCCGGTAGGGCCAAGCAGAATGATCCAGCCGTAAGCCTGAACCAACAGGTTCAGGATCATGGGCAGTAAAATGGAAACAGTCAGGATGCGCCGCGCCATGACACTTTTGAGCGTCGCCAGAAGAAAGGCGAGCGGCACAGCGAGGAACATGACGATGACACTACTAATGAACGCCAACTTGAAGGTCACCCAGACGGACCGGCCAAAAAAGGGGGTCATCAAATCCAGATATGGCTGGATGGAAAAACCGTCAATGACCCCTTTTTCACCGGAAATCGAAAAGCGGAATATGTAGAAGCAGGCCCCCAGAAACGGAAGGATAGCAAGGAGCGCTGGCAGGGAAAAAGCCAGCATTCTGGGTCGAGATAAATTGAGACTCACAATTGGCGTCCTGCTTCTACAATTTTGGATTAAGACAATTTCAGATTAAGACAGTGTCTGAGTGAACTTTGTAATCCAGTCTTCACGTACATCCGCGATGAAGGATTTGTCATGGACAACCGCATTACTGCCTAGTTGTTCAGGTTTGATGATGAACGGGCTGGCTTTTGCCGCGTCAGACATGATCGCTTTCTGGTTGATCGGTCCGTTCAGAACCGCTTCAGCCA
>JAESPT010000152.1 GCA_016765515.1 Sneathiella sp.
GGCGACAATCTTTGCCGTCCGTTCTTCCTCATAGCCAAGTTCCGGATGCTGATGGAGATCACGACGCCACTCCTGCATATTATCGTGCATATCGGCTATCCGGTTATAGATGGTCATGTGAGGGACTCCTTCAGATTTTTTATTGTTCAGAGCAAGGGATGGGGCAGTCTGAGAGGAGCAGCATATCCAATAACCGAGTAATAATTCAACCAGTGGATTAATTTAATTTTGAGCGGAAACCAAAATGCGGGGTTCTCTTATTACGGAAAGGAAGCATAATTATGGGTCTATTTTTGCCTAAGCCATTGAATTGTATCTTCAATTGTCGAAGTTAATTCTGGTAATACCGTTTCGACCTGATAGAGCTTGTGGGCATTCACCTGAAGGAAGGCTGCTTGTTCGGTGAGGCGAAGAGCATAAAGCGCTGCAGCGGACCCTTTGATGGCGTGAGAAGCCTCCGCAATCGCATCAGGTTCGGCGGCTGCCAGAGCTGATTGAATGGCATCAAGGTGTTTTCGGAAACCACCAGGAGCAACTTTCAACATGGGATGCATGGCATCTTGGCCCAAAAAATCCATTAAGTTATCGAATTTTCCATCATCTCCGATGGGTATTTTTGATGGCATTGATAGTCCTTGCGCGGGAACTACGGGCTGAGAATGCTCATTCATTGAGATGGGATTTATCCGGATAACCTCTCCATTCGATTCAGGACAGTGTTCTGCAAGAATGGTCTGCATCTGTGGTTCAGTAAAAGGTTTGGTCAGAACAGAATTCATACCAGCTTTTAAAAATTTGGCTTTGCTCTCTTCAAAAGCATCCGCTGTTAGTGCAATGATCGGAAGATCTTTGCAAAAAGTGAGATCCCGGATATTCTTCGTTGCCTTGATGCCGTCCATTACCGGCATGTGAATATCCATAAAAATCAAATCCGGTTTGCTCTTCTTGACGGCCTGCAAAGCTAACAGACCATTCTCGACAACGTTCACGTTGCAATGCAGACCTCTTAGGAAAGCTAAGGCAATTGTTGAGTTAATAATATTATCATCGGCAACTAGAATTTTGAGGCCTTTTTTGTGCCTTCTTGTCGGTTGCTTTGCATTATTGTCACGAAGGGAGATTTCCTTATCCGTAGAAAGTCGAAGGGGAATGGTGACCGTAAAACAGGTGCCCCCTCCAACGTTACTTTCGACAAGAATAGTTCCTTTCATTAGGTCTATTAATTGTTTGACAATGGAAAGACCTAATCCCGTACCGCCAAATTTGCGGCTGACAGTGTTGTCTTCCTGGGTAAAGGGTTCAAAAATATCGGATATACGATCAGGAGATATGCCATCACCTGAATCTGACACTGTCATTGAAATTTGAATGTCATAATTTTCATTCTTTGCTGCAACTATGGGCAACATATTCAACGTGACGTTCACAGATCCGGTTGGCGTGAATTTGATGGCATTGCTAATGAGGTTCCATAAGATTTGACGTATTCGAACCGGATCGCCGATGAGTTCACGGGTACGGTCTGGTAAGTTTTCAAGATTGAGGGCAAGGCTTTTATTTTCCGCCAAAGCTTGGAAGGGTTTTACTGTAGAGACGACAAGGTTTTGAAGATTAAAAGAGGTTTCTTCAATCTCCATGGCTCCGGCTTCGATCTTACTCATGTCAAGAACGTCATTGATAATAGCGAGTAAAGTGTTGCTGGAACTTTTGATTGTTTGCAGGTGGGTGTTTTGCTCCGGGTTCATCTTTGAGCTGGACAACAGTTGCACCATTCCCATGATCCCATTTAGCGGGGTTCGAATTTCATGACTGATTGTTGAGAGGAACTGGGATTTGGCAAGGTTGGATCGTTCCGCTTCTTTGCGAGCCTTAATGAGGTTATGCCGGTCAAGACGTCGTTCGGTTACATCATTGCTGATGGCGATGAACCCTGTGACATTCCCTTCTTTGTCTCTCATCGGATTGCAGGACATTTCAAGCCAGACTTCATATCCTGATTTGGTGTAATAGAGTATTTGAACCTTTATTGGCCGCCTTTCCTTCATTGCATCTGCAATTCGATTTATCGCAGGCTGGCTGGTTTTTGGCCCTTTGAGAACGTCACTGGGAGTTTTCCCAAAAAAATCATGGAAAGAGTATCCTGTCATTCTGAATAGGCCGTCATTCACCCATTCAGTAACTCCATTTATATTTGTAATAATAACACCGTTACTTGTCTGACTGGCAACAGTAGAGAGTTGACTAAGTTCAGCCGTACGTGAGGCTACTCTCTCTTCCAGATTATCGCGCATTTCCTTTAATGCGGCGACATGTTCCAGAATTTCATCGCTGCTTTGCTGCATGGATTGAGAAAGTTCGTCAAACTCTCGGATCTGGCTGCGTGGAAAAATGGTTTTTTCCCCTGATCTCTCCGAAGTTCGAAGAGTGATGCTGGCCGCAGAGATCCGTTTTATGGGAACAATCAATAACTGACTCAGGAAGTAGGATGTAAACAAGGCAACAATGATAAGAATGATGAGGGATGTCAAAGTTTGTATTCGCAAAGAATTTAAAGCTTGCACCATGGGTTTTGCTGAATGAGTTACCAGAACTTCTTCTATACCAAGATCACTTATTGGGGCGAGGTTGAGGAAGTATTCACTGGATAGCCAGCGTTTCATTTCAGGCATATTGCCAATTGGTTTCCAGATGCTCAGGTTCTTTTGAACATGTTGAAAGTTACCGATACCAGAATACTGACTGGTCCAGCCAATCTGTAAGCGTCTTATAGGATCAGAAAAAGTGACTGCGATACTGAGATCAGCCATTTCGAGATGTGGAAGTGATAAATATTCATCTTTTTTATCTATAGAGCCGGTTGTATCAGAGGGTACAATAGTATTGTGTCTGATTTCTTCAATTACAGCATTTCCGTAATTGCTCATCAGCTTGATTAGGTTTTTTTCCTGTAAAGATTGAGTGCTGTAATTATTAAAGACAATCGGTATACCGCCGGCAACGATTGTCATGAACATAAGGGAACTTGACACCAATTGCTTGGCTGAAATCTGTCGGGTATTTCCGGTATGTGTTGGAAGAAGGAGACGCATCAAATTGACAATGAGTGGGGCCAAAATGGCGTTAAAAATACCGTTTATTGGTTGTTTCAAGGCGATTAATGACACTGCAGCCGTATCCATTCCCATGAATATCTTATAAAATAGATAAATCATGGGCGCACCGATCACTAGCCAGAAAATAAAATCCGAATAGGCGAATATCCGTATGCGTTTTCGCATCAAGCCAACAAAAAGAATTTCTACGAAAAAAATTAGGGCAGCATAGGGGTGCCCCCACAAGTAGAATGTGTAGGTGCTCGCAATTGCCGAAATCACCAACGCTGGAATTAGACCCAATGTGATCAAGGCGATAAAAGCAACGATGGATCCGAAAATAAAATTGACAGAAAAGAAAAGTGGAAGATTAAAATAATTTCCAGCCACTCCTAGAGCCGCTAACATAAGTGTGGAAATCACAATGTTTTCGACGCTCAGCGGATTACGCTTTGACCCCCGATTTTGTGTATCCATTAACAGCAGCCTTTATTTTCTGGATTCTGGCGATAACTAGATTGACTACTATTTCTTAATATTAGAAAAATATAATTAATAATAGGTTACAAATCGCATGTGCATTCTTTCGGCGGGTTGTTTTTGCTGCTAAGTGTGCATGCAAATAGATCTGCTTTAGACAATGGTTCCCATTTTTGCAGCAGAATCAACAATCAATGAATATGGGGCGACGGCCGACGTCATAAAACCAAACGTTTGTTCAACAACTTATTGATTTTATACTGAATTTTTGGGTTGCAGCCTTGATTCACGAGGAATAAACAGAAAGGGTGATTCAATAGTTACACCTGCATTTTGAGGGTAACTTATCAGGACTATTAAGTTGACTATAACACTGTCAAAGTTTCGTAGAGAACTCGTCTTCAACTATATTAAGGTAACCTTTCTTCATCTCAGAACTGCGAGAGAATTAATTAGTAACGACAAGAATACGTTAACACTTATATTACATAGTATTTAGTTAAATTACTTTGCATTTATATTTGCACTAAAAATGGGGATTCTAATCATGTCACTATCTGCACAGGAATTGAAAGCTGAGAAGATTTCTGAAATCCTGGCGATGATTGATAGTCGGTTCAGCAAAGAACAGACGGAAGATATAAAGTTATTTGTCGAAAAATTATACGAGAGGTTGGCTCCGGAAGATGTTTTGGGGCTTCCCTCTGAAAGCCTCTATGGCTCTGCTTTATCCCTCTACAAATTTACGGCAAATAGAAAACCCAACGAGCCGAAAGTAAGGGCTTTTAATCCCTCGTTGGAAGAGCATGGCTGGAAGATGGGCCACACGGTTATTGAAATCGTAAATGATGACATGCCCTTCCTGGTAGATAGCGTGACAGCAGCCCTCAGTCAGCGGGGACTAAATGTTCATCTTGTGATCCATCCAGTGATCGGTGCCTCGAGAAGTGCCAAGGGTAAGCATCAACGCTTTTATCCAGAAATACGAAAAAGCGATAAGGCCTGTATTTCTGAATCTTTTATGCATCTTGAAGTCGATGAACAGGGTGAACAGGAAATCCTTCAGGATTTAGAGCGAGAACTCTTCCATGTATTGCAAGATGTGCGGGTAGCCGTCGAAGACTGGAAACCCATACTGTCAAAAGTGGATTTGATCGTAAAGAACTTGAAAACCAATCCGCCACCTCTTGATCGCGAAGATGTTGATGAAGGTCGCGCACTTTTGGAATGGATGGCGAGTGATCATTTTACCTTTCTTGGTTATCGCGAGTACGAATCCCGGGCTGACGAAAAATCGAAAACGGAAAATTGGGAAGCTGTCGAAGGGTCTGGCCTGGGCATTCTCAGAAGTCCGACACGCCGCATTATGACAGGCAAGGCCGAAATGTCTCCCGAAGTGCATGAATTCTTGCATCGTCCTGAATTAATTATCGTTACCAAAGCGAATGCCCGATCAACGGTTCATCGTTCTGTATATTTGGACTATGTGGGTGTTAAGAAATTTGACAAGAAAGGCGAAGTTATTGGTGAATATCGATTTACCGGTCTCTTTACCTCCGCAGCGTATAACCGTGTTCCCCGGGATATTCCCTATCTTCGCCGTAAAGTGGATAAAACTTTAGAGATTGCGGGTCTTGCAAAAAGTAGTCACGATCAAAAAGCACTCGCTCATATTTTGGAAACCTATCCTCGGGATGAACTCTTTCAAATAACGACGGAAGAACTATATCCGATATCCTCTAAAATTCTCGCCCTGCAGGAACGCCCCCGTATTGGCGTTTTTCTACGGCGTGATCGGTTCCAGCGATTTGTTTCGGCGCTTGTCTATGTCCCTCGCGAGAAATTTAACACGGATTTGCGACGAAAATTCGGTGTCATATTGGCTGAAATGCATAAAGGAGAGATTTCAGCTCATTATTCTCAAGTTGGCGATGATGCATTGGCTCGAATTCACTTCATTATCGCTCTTGAAGGGAACATTAAGCCTGAAGTTGATGAAAAAGATCTGGAAACAAGATTAATTTCTGCGGCCCGTGAATGGGAGGATGACTTGAATGACGCTCTGTTGGAGCGTTGGGGTGAAGTAAAGGCGCTGCAGCTAAAAGATCTATATGGTGACGCCTTTCCGGTCGGCTATAAAGCACGATTTAACGCAAATCTCGCATTACATGATATCGAAAAGCTTGAAGATGTAAGTTGCAGCAATAATGTCGCGTTAAATCTCTACCGGTGGGTTGAAGATGAAGATAACCGGGTTCGTTTCAAGATATATAGTCCTGGTGAACCTTTATCCTTGTCAGATTGTTTACCGATGATCGAAAATATGGGGCTGAAGGTTCTCTCTGAAAACCCGTATCAGATTAAACATAAGAACATGCCAGAGCAGATCTGGATCCATGATTTTGAGCTTCTTGAACCATCTGGAATAGAGCTTGATCTTAAGCAATTAAAACGTAAATTTGAAAGCACTTTTCGTCGGGTCTGGCAGGGAACCATGGAAAGTGATGGTTTCAACCGCCTTGTCATGCGGGCAGGCTTAAACTGGTCAAGTATCGCCATTTTGAGGGCGTACGCCAAATATTTGCGTCAGGCAGGGACGACTTTTTCACAAAGTTATATGGCCAATACCCTGTCGGAAAATGCAGTGCTTACGCGCCAATTGCTGGACTTGTTCGAAATCCGATTTTCGCCTGATTTTAAAGAAGATCGGGACATCAAATCTGAACAAATTCGCAATCAAATCCACCAGTCTCTTGATCAGGTTTTGAGTCTGGATGATGACCGTATTCTTCGCCGATATCTGAACCTTATTGACAGCACGTTGCGAACCAATGTGTATCAAGAAGGAGCGGGTGAAATGGAGAAGCCCTATTTCTCCTTTAAGCTCGATAGTCAAAATATTGCTGATTTGCCTTTGCCTCGGCCGCATGTGGAGATCTTTGTCTATAGTCCGCGAGTTGAAGGGGTCCATCTTCGCGGCGGATTGGTTGCCCGCGGGGGATTGCGGTGGTCTGATCGGCGAGAAGATTTTCGCACTGAAGTTTTGGGCTTGATGAAAGCCCAAATGGTCAAAAATACAGTGATTATCCCCGTTGGATCGAAAGGCGGGTTCTTCCCCAAAAAACTCCCTGTTGGAGGAACACGCGAAGAAATTCAACAAGAAGGAATTGCCTGTTACAAGATCTTTATTTCCGGTTTGCTTGATCTTACAGATAATCTTGTTGGCGGAGATCTTGTTCCGCCACCGAGAGTTGTTCGTCATGATGGAGATGATCCCTATCTTGTTGTGGCGGCGGACAAGGGAACGGCGACTTTCTCAGATATTGCCAATGAAGTCGCTATTTCATACGATTTCTGGCTGGGAGATGCGTTCGCATCTGGTGGCGCTGCGGGTTATGATCATAAGAAAATGGCCATCACTGCGTGCGGTGCCTGGGAATCTGTAAAACGCCATTTTCGTGAAATTGGAACAAATATTCAGGAAGAAGAATTTACGGTTGCCGGTATAGGTGACATGTCAGGTGATGTTTTTGGTAATGGCATGCTGCTCTCAAAACATATCAAACTTGTCGCAGCGTTTGATCATCGTAATATATTTTTGGATCCGGATCCGGATCCGGCAAAAAGTTATAAGGAAAGAGAGCGATTGTTTAATTTGCCCCGATCATCGTGGGAAGATTACAATTCCAAGCTGATTTCCAACGGGGGCGGAATTTATGACCGAAAAGCAAAGTCGATTATTCTGACACCGGAAATCAAGGAGCTTCTGGATATCAAAGAAGCCAAACTCACGCCAAATGAACTTATCTCTCACATATTGAAAGCTGAAACGGATCTATTGTGGTTTGGCGGTATTGGTACGTACATCAAATCTTCTCAGGAAGGACATGCCGCCGCTGGAGATCGGGCCAATGATTCCATTCGGATCAATGGTGCAGAAATCAGGGCTAAAGTTATTGGAGAGGGCGGTAATCTTGGCGCCACACAAAAAGGGCGTATCGAATATTCGCTGAACGGAGGACGTCTGAACACGGACGCCATTGATAACTCCGCCGGTGTTGATTGTTCGGACCATGAGGTGAATATCAAGATTTTGCTGCGGGCCATCATGGATGATGGCGAGATGACTGAAAAACAGAGAGACCGGCTGCTTGTTGAAATGACCGACGATGTTGCCACACACGTGCTTCACGATAATTATCTGCAGACCCAAGCGTTGACAACAGCTGAGCGGCAGAGCATCGCCAATTTTGCCGAACAAACCCGGTTTATACGAGAGTTGGAGAAACAAGGTCGCCTGGACCGGGAAGTAGAGGATTTGCCCGACGAAGAAGAATTGGGTGAGCGACAAGCTGTCAATCAGGGATTAGCCCGTCCGGAAATGTGTGTTTTGCTCGCTTATGCAAAAATGACACTTTATGCGGACATTCTTAAGACAGAGCTTCCCGATGATCCTTTCTTTGAAAAATGGTTGGCTAGTTATTTCCCGCCAAAACTTCAAACGAAATACCTGTCTTATATTAAGACACATAGACTGCGCCGAGAAATCATCACAACCATCATTGTGAACAGTCTTATTAATAGAGCAGGCATTACTTTTGTGATGCAAATGGTGGAGGATTTGGGTGTTGGTGTTGACGATGTTGCACGGGCGTTTGCTTTAACGTTGGAAGTGTTTGATCTTCCAAACCTCTGGGTTGAAATAGAGGCGCTGGATAACAGGGTGTCAACAGATGTTCAGGGGCGGATGATTGACGCGACCCAAAAACTCCTGAGAAGAGCCACTCTGTGGTGCCTCAGACATTTGCAAATGCCGATAAATATCGGTGACGAGATTGGTCAACTGGGTCCGGATATGAGGGATTTGGAAGATAATCTTGAAGGATTGCTCAGTGATGCGGGGCGGAAAACTTTCCAGGGACGGGTTGCATATCTCACCGAAATGGGTGTCCCTGAAATTCTTGCCCAGCGGGTTTCTGGTCTTGCGCCGCTCCGTTCTTCCCTGGATGTGGTCCAGGTGGGTAAATTCTCTAGCCGACCAATTGATGAAGTAGGAGAGGTTTATTTTGCCGTGGGCGCGGAATTGAATCTGGATTGGCTTCGTTTTGCTGCCGAAACAATAGAGCCTAAAGATCATTGGGAGAGACTGGCTGTAACGGCCATTATTGATGATTTGTATGGACAGCAAAGAGCCCTTACAAATACGATTTTTGCAAACGCCAATGGTCATAAAGGTCGGGCGGCGCTGGATCATTGGGGGGCAAAAAACCACAAATCAGTTCACCGGTCTAAAGATTTGATTGAAGAGTTCAAGTCAACCAGTGGTGTGGATATTGCCAAACTAGCCTTTGCTAACCGGCAATTCCGCTCCATGATCAGTTAGTGTCTGATTTTACTGTTTCTCTCCTCATTTTTCATTAGACTAATAAAAAACGGGGAGGGAAACATGTCAGAAGGAACTGAATCGTCCAGACTTGGAAAGTTTTCCTGGGCGCTTTTTGATTGGGCTAATCAGCCCTATTTTACCGTCGTAACAACTTTTATCTTCGCCCCTTATTTTACGTCCGTCGTGGTTGGAGATCCAGTTGAAGGGCAAGCTTATTGGGGATATACCCAAGCTGCCGCCGGAATACTGATCGCTATATTGAGCCCCTTGTTTGGATCCATAGCCGACGCTGGCGGTCCTCGAAAACCCTGGATTATCGCTTTTGCGGCACTCTGTGTGTTTGGTAGTATATCCCTTTGGTGGGCGCTCCCAAATCAGGCAAACGGCTTATATTGGATCTTGGCAGCGATTGTAATTGGAACGATCGGGGTTGAGTTTAGTCTCGTTTTCAATAATGCAATGTTACCGTCACTCACTTCCCGAAACAAGATAGGACGCCTGAGCGGTTTTGGCTGGGGGCTTGGGTATCTTGGCGGCTTGATCGCATTGTTCATTGTGCTTCTGGGTTTTTCTTTACCGGAAGAACCCCTCTTCGGAATTGATAAAATATCCCATGAACAAGATCGATTGACCGGACCTATGTCCGGGATCTGGTTTGCACTTTTTATTATTCCGATGATGCTTTTTACGCCTGATAAGAAGACTACTGGAATTGGTAAAATGCAGGCAGTGCGTAAAGGAATATCTACATTATTTGCAACGCTCAAGACCTTGGGAAACCATAAGAATATTGTCTATTTTCTTATCGCGCGCATGTTTTACAATGACGGTATTCTGGCGCTTATCGGCTTTTCTGGTATTTACGCCGCCGGATTGTTCGGTTGGGATACAACAGCCCTCGGTATTTTTGGTATTATGATTAATGTGTTCGCCATTGCCGGGTCCTTTATCGGTGGCTGGCTGGATGACACGCTGGGATCCAAACCGACGATTGTTATTTCCGTTCTCGGCTTGTCCTTTGCATCGCTCGGGGTTTTATCAATTAGCGACGGTGAAGTTCTTTTCGGGCTGCCCGCGGCGATGCCGACAGCTGACAGTGGTTTGTTTGAGAGTGGGGCAGAATTGGTCTTTCTCGGGTTTGGGTTTATTATGGGATTGTTCTTTGGTCCCGCTCAGGCGGCAAGTCGAACATTGATTGCACGATTGTCTCCCCCGGAAAATGTTGCAGAGTTTTTTGGTCTTTTCGCCTTGTCTGGTAAAGCCACCGCATTTTTTGCTCCGTTAATGATTGGTCTTGTGACGGATTTCTCTGGTCAGCAACGCCCCGCGATGATCGTCATCTTAATTCTACTCATAGTCGGTGCTGCATTGATGAGTTTTGTCCGCGAACCGGAGGCATAAA
>JAESPT010000153.1 GCA_016765515.1 Sneathiella sp.
CTTCTTTAGCGCCCTTGTTACCGCCTTGTCCGCCCATATTAACAACTTGTAATTTAGGGTTTGCACCCGCTTTGTTCGCGGCTTCAACAATAATACGGAAGATCACATCTGTCCCCCCGCCTGCCCCCCAGGGCACGATCAGTTTTGCAGTACCACATGGTATATCGGGTGCGGCTTGTACTGTTGAACTCATACTGGCTACGGCTATCGCTGTAAGTGCGGCTATACCTGCTTTACGAAATAATGTCATTGAACCCTCCTCCTGTTATTGACGCCTTATTTTTCTGCCATCAATTCTGGATGTATTACCATTTTCAGCCTCCCGCTAAAATTGGTTGAACCAATTAATGCAATCTCTTAGTCTGCGAGTCAAATCTTAAATGATTTTAATCTAATTTGTTTGGAGATATTGATGTCCCGCTTTACGACTCGCCCCGAAATCCTTGGTAATTTTGGTGTTGTGACAACAACCCATTGGTTGGGAACGGCCGCAGGAATGGCGATTCTCGAAAGAGGAGGAAACGCTTTCGATGCCGCCGTTGCTACGGCTTTTGCGTTGCAAGTCGTCGAGCCGCACCTCAGTGGACCGGGAGGAGAGGTTCCTCTCATTCTGGCGCCTGCTGGAAAAATCCCGACAGTGATTTGTGGTCAGGGCGTCGCCCCCATGACTGCGTCAATCGACGCCTACAAAAATTTGGGGCTGGAAATTGTTCCTGGGAGCGGTTTGTTAGCGGCGGTGGTTCCAGGCGCCTTCGATGCCTTGATGCTGGTCCTTCGGGATTACGGCACCATGACATTGAGCGAGGTGCTGGAACACGCTATTGGTTACGCGCGCAATGGCTACCCCCTTGTGCCTAATATCAGTAATACAATTGATGCCGTAAAAGATTTATTTGAAACTGAGTGGACTTCATCGGCTGAAATTTACCTGCCAAACGGTGCAACACCTCGGGCGGGTACTCTTTTTTTCAATCGGTCGCTGGCTGATATGTACCAGCGTGTAATCTCTGAAGCCAAAGCAGTATCGCAAAAACGAGAGAGCCAAATTGACGCAGCGCGACGGGTCTGGAGCCACGGGTTTATTGCGGAGGCTATCGACAATTATTGCCGCAATACCGAAGTAATGGATACCACTGGAGAGCGCCATTCAGGATTCTTAACAGGGGACGACCTCGCAGCTTGGAGTGCGACTGAAGAACAACCTCTTACCTATGATTACCTCGATTACACCGTTTGCAAGACGGGCCCATGGGGACAAGGCCCTGTATTTTTACAGCAATTGGCGTTGCTCAAAGGATTTGATTTTTCAGGACTGGACGAAACCTCACCTGAGTTCGTTCACACTGTGATCGAAAGCACCAAGCTTGCCTTTGCTGACCGCGAGGCCTTTTACGGCGATCCCAATTTTACAGATGTCCCCATCGAACATCTCCTCTCCGATGATTATAACACCTTGCGCCGTATGCTGATCACCGAACAAGCGTCTATGGAAGTACGGCCCGGCGTCATTGATGGATATGGGGGGCCGGTGAACGTCCGCCCCAAAGGTCAATCGGCGGAAAGTAATTCCAAGTTCGATATCGGCGAGCCTACCGTTGCCCGCTTTGACGAACCAAATCCGGCAAAAGACGGTGGCGCACGTGGCGACACCTGCCATTTCGACATTATTGATCGCTGGGGTAATATGGTGGCGGGCACTCCAAGTGGTGGTTGGCTACAAAGTTCGCCGATAATTCCAGGCCTTGGATTTTGTCTGAGCAATCGCGCACAAATGTTCTGGCTCGATCCGAAATCTCCAGCCTGTCTGATGCCGGGGAAGCGCCCACGCACAACGCTAACGCCTTCCCTTGCGCTCCGAAATGGCGAACCCTATATGGTTTTCGGAACGCCCGGAGGAGATCAACAGGATCAATGGTCACTTCATCTCTTCCTGCGCCATGTCCATTTCAATTTGAACTTGCAAGAAGCCATTGATGCTCCTGGATTTAACACCGAACATTTCCCCAATTCCTTTTTCCCCCGCGAAACCAATATTGGTCATTTGGCCATCGAAGGCCGGTTCCCCAAAAGCGCGCAAGACGACTTGCGTCGTCGTGGACACAAACTGATTGTCGAAGAAGATTGGAGTTTGGGCCGTATGACGGCTGCCGCGAAAGACGGAGATATTCTGAAAGCCGCTGCCAACCCGCGCTTTATGCAAGGCTACGCCATAGGGCGATAAATGTTGCAATACAGGTTAAAAAAATCTGACTGAATATGAAAATGTGCGGTGAATTAGCTCATTCACTGCACATCGTTTGGATCGGGAAATATTTTTTCTATCAGCAACAGAGCAGTCAGCGGCATTGTCAGAGGAAAACACCTGGAGCTTGGATGAGTCAGAAATTACGCTCTACTCATGAAAAATCCATTTCGCCATTTCAAGACCTCACCTGAAATCATTCGACTGACCGTCATGATGTATGTCTGATATCCATTGTCATTGCGCCAGGTTGAGGATCTCCTGCATGAGCGCGGTATTGATGTGAGTTATGAAACGGTTCGGGCTTGGTGGAACTGGTTTGGCCCTATTTTTGTGGCAGAAATTAGAAAGACCAGATCCGCTTCAATGCGTAATGCACCACAATGGAGATGGCATCTTGATGAGGTTTTCGTTCAGATCAGTGGCGAAACTTACTATCTCTGGCGGGCGGTCGATCATGAGGGAGAAGTTCTTGAGGCCTTTGTCACCAAGAGACGGGATCGCAAGGCCGCATTGAGGTTCTTGAAGAAAGCCATGAAGCGATATGGCAGTCCGAAAGCGATCGTAACGGATAAACTTCGCTCCTACGGCGCTGCGATGAAAGCGATTGGCAACCAGGCCCGTCAGCAGACAGTACAAAGGCTAAACAATCGAGCTGAGAACTCGCATCAACCGTTCCGACGACGAGAACGAGCGATGATTAAATTCAGGGGAGAAAAATCCCTTCAAAAATTCACCTCAGTCCATTCCTCAATTCACATCCACTTCAATCTAGAACGTCACTTCACAAGTCGACAACAGTTCAAATTCAATCGTGAATTTGCATTTGCTGAGTGGCGACAACTCGCCGCATAAAGTGCTGCACCTCATCTTAGTTTATCACCTAGAGATCTTCCTCTGACAATGCCCTTTCACCGTTTTGGTTTAGAATAATCTGTGTTGCCCTCATGGGCTGAAATATACGATTAATGATTCGATTTTCGTTGGTTCAAAGCCGCTATTCAAATATTTTAAAATTTAGCTTACAGTGCCTCAAAGAGCGATGAAAAAACTACCTATGTCTGAGAAAATCGAAGATGCCGTTGAAGGAATCCTGAGATTTATTGTTCGCATGTTTCGAACCACCTGGACCATTTTTCGACATCCGCTAGCTTGCTCAAACACTCTATTGCCTGCATTCGGAAATTTTGCAATTTATGGGTACAAACTACAAGGCAAAAGTACCGAATGCAGGCAAAGTTGAGATTAATATGAACCCTAAACTTTCACTCCTTTCTGAAGTCATTCGTCGCCGTATGTACGATCTGAATATCCGGACAATCAAGGCGCTGGAGGATGAGGCGGACGTTCCTCGGGATACAATACGAAACGTGTTGTCAGGCCGAACAAAGACCATTCGCGCAAATAAACTCGGACCAATTGCAGACGCGCTGAAAATCGAAATTTCAGAGCTGATAGGGACGGGGGCTCCGACGATTTCGCATCAATCCGGCGACTATACCATGGTCCCTCGA